>NZ_CP106679.1:0-300000 GCF_025502585.1 Reichenbachiella agarivorans
TGTAAGCTTCCCATTTTTAGGACAGCTGTAATTTATAATTATTGTCTAATACTTCAACCTTCAGAGAGTCCAAGAGGGTACCCTCTTGGACTCTCTGAAGGTTTTCTCCGAACATTTTTGGAGTAATCCTACCAAGGCTATCATGCGGGCGATGGTTATTGTAATCTTCCATCCACTTATCTACTTCTTCTCTGGCCTGGTCGATGTGCTCAAATACAAACGCATCAAACACGCCCCGGCGCAGAGAGCCATTGAACCTTTCGATGTAAGCATTCTGCGTGGGCTTGCCTGGTTGGATGTAACAAAACTCAATTTCTTGCGCATAACTCCATGTTTGGGTCATTAAGGCTATGAATTCTGGCCCATTATCCATCCTGATGCGCTTTGGTTTTCCTCTCCTATTGATCAGGTGGTTCAGTACCCAGATCACTCGACTGCTTTTTAGTGAAAAATCTACTTCTATATGCAATGCCTCTCTGTTTGCATCATCCATTACGTTGAAACTTCTGATTTTTCGACCATTTACCAATCTATCCTGCATAAAGTCTATTGACCATGTATGATTAAGGTGATTCGGAGCCTCAAGATGCTGCTTGGACCTAGCGGGGAGACGTTTCTTCTTCTTGACCCTTAAGGATAGCCCCAGAGCTTTGTAAACCCTATATACCCTTTTATGATTCCAATGCTTGCCCTCTAGTCTAAGGCGGCCATAAGCCTTCCAAAAACCTTCTCTGGGAAATTGTGCAGCCTTATCATTCAAAGCCACTTCAATCGGGGTGTCATCCTTTTGGGGTTTATAATACATCACCGACCTAGACACATCCATTACACGGCACGCCCTGTTGATACCGTATTTAGGCAGCTCTTTACTAATCCTACGCTTATCACAGGGCTTTAGAGCTTTTTTTCTATGATCTCTTTGGCCATCTGGTGATCCAATGCCAGCTCAGCATACATACGCTTTAGTTTGGCATTCTCCTCCTCCAGAGCCTTCAAACGCTTCAGGTCTGAGGCTTCCATGCCGCCATACTTCTTGCGCCAATTATATAGCGTGCCTTGGCTTATACCATGATGGCGGCATACCTCTTGTGCCGATTTACCTTGTTCAAATTCCTTGAGAATCTTAACGATTTGCTGGGGACTAAATGTACTCTTCTTCATTTCTACAGTTTAAATCTATTCATTTTTAAACTGTCCTGTTTTTGGGGAAGCTTACAAACGGGCGTTTTAGTGAAGATAATCTTTCGGATGCTAAATAGCCAAAACTAAGATATAGCAGGACCCAATCGTCCTCGTCTGTGGGCGTTTGTTAGATGCATTTTAGAATATTACATCTATGACTTCAACATTGAGATTCTTTGTTCTATCAGGTGAGTACCATTTTATTACTTTGTCCTTCGTATTCAAATCTATTTTTAGAAATCCAGTAGTATTCCCATTGTGGAGTTCAGATATCAAACCTGAATTATTTGACAATTTCCCGTGGAGTTGAATGTATTCTTTTTTACTATCATAGTAATATAAACCGTTAACAACCGAATTACCTTCAATATCTAAAACCATTTTACAAGGATATTTACCATCAATTGCAGCAATAATCACAAATCTGCGGGGTAGTTCTGAATACAATCTAAGTTCTGTATCCAAGACAACAGAAGGATCTTTTTCATTCAATCTGACTGAATACAATTTTCTGCCAACTTCATTCATATAACTCCAAAGTTCACTCTTGGGGATTTGACAATGCCCATAATCTTCACAGCCTCTGATAGCTCTTGGGAAAGACATATCCTCCCAGCCTGATACTACAGCACTTCCGTTTGAGGTGAAGTTAAAGGATGTCACTTTGAAAAATGAAGTCATATTAATCTCATGTCCTAAACAGTTTTCTAAATCAGTCCATTTCTTTTGAGTTTGAGGAATCCAAAATTTGTCTATAAAACCCAATATCCCTTCCTTAGAGAGTATCTTGTAAAAATCAAACTCAGGTCTTTGGATAGTGCTTCAATCTCGAATATCAAGGTTGTGAGTAACACTTCTATAAGTTACTCCATTGTAATATTGAGGTTGATCATAGATACACTCTAGATAGTCCCCTTCTAGGGTTAACGCTAAGTGGTAGTGATTTAAGTTTAACGAGTATTTAATGTTAAAAAAGGCTTCCTTATCGCACCCTCCACAACTATCATCTTCAAAATACTTTTTCGCTACTTTTTGAGCGTATTCATCAAAAGTTATGCCCTCATCAAATTTGGGTACTAATTCATAGTAAGTAAGTATTTTATTGTTGACTCTATCAAAGAAATTCAGATCACCATTTTTAGGCACAAAATGCGGTACCATTGCTTTAGTCCCATTTATTGTTAGCTGTTTCTCAACAATGGAATAATCTGGTATTTTATTTTCTTGCGAAAACAAACTATTTGTAAGTAACAGCAATACAAATAGGAGAAAATTATTCTTATTCATTTCAACGAGACTTTTTGAATCTAACGTTCCGTGTATGGTGTCGTAGCATCCCGCAGGGTGCTATGCACTATACATATTGTTGTGTTTTCGTTTTTTATTTTTCGTTTTGTTTATTGCGTTGGCAAAGACATACTCTTTTGCAATTTTTGGCTTGTGTGTTGGCTTTAGCGAATTGTAAATGTGTATGGCTTTTAGCATTAGGCTCATTTCTTAAATGTTAAATATGGATTTAGATTAATCATTTTCCAAACCTCATCATCTTCATCATAATCAAAATAGACTCCAATTACATCATTAACCGAAGAGAAATCTATATCTGCTTCACTAATTTCTTCAATTACTTTAAAGTCAGGGCTTATTAAATATTGTTTTCCATTAATTTTTTTTGCGGCCAACCTGTTAGTAAGCTTATGGTTGTCACCAAATGTAAAATTGGATATTGGTTTTAAAATAGTAGTTTCTCTTTTAGAGAATTTCGATAATAATACAAGCCATTGGTGAGCATCTGGAGATAATAAAGCTTGATATTCCTCAATATTTCTAATTAAATCATTTTTGTAGAATTTGATGCTTTTATCCCATAATTCATCATCATATAATCCACTAATTTCGTTAGCGGATGATCTTGACCTAATGCCTGATTGATAAATCTTCACACTTACTAAATTTGGTAAACCAAGTTCAACTAAAATGGATAATTCCTCTATAGTTTCTGCTTCTTCAACAAGCTCTTTGTTTTTTAATTTTTTTGAGATTCCATTTAAAACCCAGGGAAGACTATAAGAATAATATTTTGTAACAATACTTGTTGCTTGGTCTAGTGGGGCGATTTCTGACAAAGGAATTGCCTTTAGCCATCTTTCTCTTATTTCATCTTGGTTTGCACTTTCAATAAATTCATCAGACAAAACATTGATATCATTGATTTCGTTTTCAATGTCTTTTAGTAGCTTGATTTTTGTATCAATGTTTATTTCATTTGATAAATGTTCTTGAATAATCTTTATTAGCAAGTCTAATTTGTCCTCAATTTGCAAGTCGCTATTTAGTGGTATTCCAGATTTGATTATTGAATTCCATTTTTCTCTGTCGTCACCTACTTTGGTTATTATTCCCTTTGTTCTAGCTTTTAAAAATTGAATTACTTCTTTTCCTGTAATTTCCTCAGATTGTTCAGCTTGAATATAAGCTAGTGAATTTCTAAAATAGTCATCAGTCCAGTCGAAGTTATTATCTGTACTATTTATGTTGTGTAATGATAGTAATCCATCATCAATCCAATCAAGTATGTTATCAATATCTTCTGAGTCCTCGTGTATTGCAGATATATTATTATCAGCTATTAATTCCAATAATTGCTCGAATGATATACCATTAGAATCAGCTAGGGACTTGAAAACTTTAATTAGTTTCAAACAACCGCTTTGAGCTTTATCAATTTTTTCTTTATCGAAGTAGTCAAATATTAGGTTTCGTTCTCGTGTAATTTTTCTACTTGTTTTACCTACTGTATCTAGTGCTACTAAAATTTTTCCTTCGTGGTCTACAAATGCTCTGCCTGCTCTTCCTGCAATGTTCCAAAAATCTCTTGAGGTAATGGGATCGCCAGCTTGATATAAAGTTGAAAAAATCACAGTTGAAATTCCTAAATTAACGCCTTGGCCCAAAGTGGATGTCGCAATTATAACTCTAGGTTTTTCTTTATTCATTAGTCTCTCTAGTGGCAGTCTAACATCAGACAAAAGATCTCCATTATGACATAAAATCCCTTTTCTAGCAAAATACAACCATTCAGAGTCCTCTCCATAAGACTCAATACAGGCTAATTCAAATGCTCTCCAATCATTTTGATTTTTGAATATAAAATCATCTTCCTCAATAAGACATTTATCATACTCTCTTGCCATTACAAAAACTGAAGCTTTCAAGCCTACAAAGATTAAGACAGGTCCGAAGGTTCTTAGTTTATAGGATGTACTAGCTATTGCTTGATTTTTAGTCTCAGGAAAATGTCGTATTCTCGTTTGCCTTCCTATTAGTGGTTGTTCTTTACTAAGAATAAACTTTGGATTAAAAGAATTTCTTTCTGTATCAGTACTTCTCCAATTTAAGTCGACAGAATCACCATTCCACTGAAGAACACCAAGTCTTTCATCTGATGGTCTCCAATTTTCTTTAAATACGTTTTCGCTCGAGTTAGTGAGCCATAGGGCTAAATCTTCTGCATTAGGAAGAACTGCTGATAGAATCAAAAAGCTACCATCATTCTGCTTTATAAAGTATCTTAATTCTTCGTAAAATATTTCATTTACAATTAGTCGTTTATTAGCCCCAAGTAGATGACCTTCATCTATAACAACAAGTTTTATTTGATTTAGGATTTCATTATTTCCCCGTAGCATTGCTTTTGCTTTTTCAGGTGTTGCTATGATTACATCAGATTCATCTATTACTTTCTCGTCAAGTTTACTAAACAAGCTTCCACCATAAAGATGTGATACTGAAATCCCGATACTATGAAATATTTCGTCCAGTGAGTTTTCAATTTCATAAGCCAACGATCTAAATGGAGCGATATATAATACTTTACTTCCTTCGTTTTTTGTAATACAGTCCAATATTGCAATTTCTGCAATTCTTGTTTTTCCGCTACTTGTGGGAATACTTACAACACACCCTGTATTTTCTGCATTTAGTACTTTAGGCAATGAATTCCGCTGAGTTATGAATAATTCATAAATTCCTCCATACTTTTTATATGTTAATGATTGAATATAATTACGTGGAAGTCCAATACTAGTATCAAAATGTGCTTCAAGTGAATTCCATAAAGAAGCTTGTGAAATACCATCTGTTATTATTATTAACAATCTGATAACCCACCAAATATCAGGTTCATTTTTGATTTCAGCTATCTCTTTTAAACTTTGAAGATTAGATTTAGCTAATTCTAAAAGATGTTTATCTCCAGTATAGAAGTATTTGATAAAATTGTTTAAGGATCTTGCAATAGTGATTTCATAGATGTTTTTACTGGATTCTAATTCATCATCATTTTTAGATAGATTTTCATCTAAATAAATGTCATCTACCATCATATTATTTATTGTTTCTAGGAGCTGATGGTAATTTCGACCTAGAAAAAAAGAAACTATTTTTGAAATAACGGTATCATTTTCAATCTTCTTTATAAGAATAAATGCTTTTGAATATTGAAAACAGACGTAGTAAGATAGAGCAGAAATAAGACCATAGTAATTACCCAATTTGGTTTTTACTTCTGGTGACCCGTGAACATTTTCTAATATTGAAGCTCCTTTTTCCAAAGGAAAAACACCTTCTTTTAAATGCTCGTTTTCAATAAATCTACATCCTAGATTTAGATAGTGAAATGCTAATAGATTTAGCTTCTCATCCTTAATTGTATAGTTTGGAAAGTTATCAATACTTTCAGATGTATTGTAAAGAATATATCTAGCATTTGCTTGAGCAATTAGATTTTGAAGTGTTGTATCTTTTTCAACTTTATCTAATTTTTCTTGAATTTGGTCAAACGTCATAAAGCAGAAGGATTAGCCATTAATTCGTTTGCTTTTTCAAAGGCAAGGTTGATGAAATTTGCGGGTTCCTGAATTCCAATGGATATAAAAATCAGTTCAGGATTATCATTATTTAGATTTCTCTCAACATTAGCTGATGTATTTTGGTTACTTAATAGTAGACCTGTATAAATCAGTTGTCCCTTATCCTTAATGTCTTGCACAATAAAATCATCTAATTTTAAAGCTAATTCTTCATTGCTTTTGGCAATTTCCTCAACTAAAAAAGAATAAGATAATGGCATTTTTTCTTTCTCTAATGAAGACGAAATCTCGTTAACTGCTTCTTTTGAAGGAGTAGTTCTAAATTTGGATTCCCCTAAATAAATTTTTAAATCGTTTCCACTCTCTTGTTCAAAGAAGTCAACCATTAATGTATCATCTCCTTTAATAGCTTGATCTACATTTGGGTTGTACTTAAGTTTAAAAACTTTAATCAATTCACGATTTAATGTGCTTTGTATGTATTCGGTAAGAATAATTTCTGTTGCATTCCCTTTTTTTACTTTGTCTGCAATTGGTAATTTTCTATTTTGTTCAGCATATTTTTCAAACCCTAATTCCACATATTTTTTCTTCAGTTGTTCTAACCGAAAGTTCGAGTAGTGGTGACTTATTAATTTATGTGCCATCCATAAAATCAAATCATCATCATCATCATTTCTCTCAGTTAATTCTCTATGACACTTAGTTGCTGTAACAGGAATGTCATTTGCGTTTAACCAGGCTCCGAGAGGATGCTCTACGTTTGGGTGGTTTCCGATTAAGTCAATTTGTTTAGTCATTTTTTATCTTTCGTAGCGTTGGCTAAAAAATAGCTCTTTTGGTATTTCTGCGTTGGGTTTAGTGCTGGCAAAAACCAAATGTGCTATTTGTGTGATTGGCTTTTCCCGAATGAAACACAACATTTGAGTATGCGGACAAAAGTTCCGCATACTTGCCTTATGGCATGGGTAAATCTAAGTTTTTTAATTTGTCGATAAGATAGCTTTTATCACTCATGCTTCTTACCAAAACTAACACCTCCACCTTATATCTCACCAAAAGTTGAATGCTTTGTTACACTATTCATAGCAATATACCCAAATCTTGGGAGGTGATTTGGGTGGTAAAGGAGCAGTTTTCCTGACCATCCGCTACTTCGACTCCCATGTTGCGCAACATGAGGGTCGACCTTGCGCAACAAGGAGGTCCACCTTGCGCAAGGTTGACTAAGTCATCGGTTGAGTGGATTTTGCTTGTGTAGGCACCCACAAAAAAGGGATGCATCTGTGATACATCCCTTTTGATATTTCTAGAACCGAAAGCGGTCTTACTTGTTTCCTTTGGCGTAATCCGCTAGGAAAGTAGCCAATCCACTGTCAGTCAATGGGTGTTTCAACAAGCCGATAATTGCGCTCAATGGACAAGTCACTACGTCAGCACCTACCTCAGCGCACTTGATCAAGTGTAGTGGGTTACGTACAGAGGCAGCCAAAATTTCTGTTTCGAAACCATAGTTGTCATAGATATGCACGATCTGCTCGATCAAGTTCATCCCGTCAAACCCGATATCATCCAATCTACCGATGAATGGAGAGATATAAGTCGCACCAGCCTTAGCAGCTAGGATCGCTTGTCCTGGGCTGAAGATCAGTGTACAGTTGGTTCTGATACCCTTGTCGCTCAATGCTTTGATGGTTTTGATACCGTCTTTGATCATTGGGATCTTCACGACGATCTTTGGATCGATCGCTGCTAGCTCCAAACCTTCTTTGAGCATCGCATCAAATTCGGTAGAGATTACTTCCGCACTTACTTTGTCATCTACGATATCACAGATTTTCTTGTAATGCGCTCTGATGTTTGCTTCACCTGTGATGCCTTCTTTGGCCATCAAAGATGGGTTAGTCGTCACTCCATCCAATACACCTAGGTCGTAGGCTTCTTTGATGTGGTCCAAATTTGCTGTATCAATAAAAAATTGCATATCTATTTCTGTTTATAGTCTAAATTTAGTTCTCCTAAGTCTTACGTCATTTGGACAAAAGGGGCTACTCATAATCGAACTGATCAGGCAACCCTCTGTTGTCAGCATGACAAACGGTTTATAAACCGAGCATTTCTACTACTTGCTTGTAAACATTCTCTCCAGTGAATCCGAATTTTTCATCCAAGACTCCAGCAGGCGCAGAATATCCAAAGTGATTCAAACCAAACACTTTACCATTGGGTCCTGCAAGTCCTTCTAGGTTGACAGGCAATCCAGCGGTCATACCAAAGATTGGCTTGTCCGTTGGGATGACAGATTCTTGGTACGCTTTGTCTTGGCTTCTGAATAGCCCTTCTGATGGAATCGAAGCAATATTGATTTTCAAGCCTTTCTTCTCCTCTAGCAAAGCTGCTCCAGCAAACAAAGTAGCTACCTCAGAGCCGTTGGCGATCAAAACCACGTCTGGATTGTCTACTTTCTGCACCAAGTAACCGCCCTTCTCTGCTTGCAAAGCATCTTCGTATCTCGAAGCACCTACTGCTGGCAAATCCTTGATGTTTTGTCTTGATAGAATCAAACCTGTTGACACTTCCGTGTTTTCCAAAGCCATTTTCCAAGCGACAGTTGTCTCTGCAGCATCAGCAGGTCTCAATGCCAAAAAACTATTTTTGTGACTGTGATTTTGGACTTTCTCCATCAATCTGATTTGTGCTTCTTGCTCGATGGGTTGGTGAGTCGGTCCATCCTCTCCTACTCTGAACGCATCGTGCGTCCATACGTACTTCACAGGCAACTCTTGGATCGCTCCCAATCTGATCGCTGGCTTCATGTAGTCAGAGAACACAAAGAAGGTTCCCACCACTGGAATCACCCCCCCGTGCAGTGCCATCCCGTTGGCAATAGCTGCCATAGTCAACTCAGCCACACCTGATTGCAAGAAAGCACCCCCAAAATCATTCTTCTGAATAGATCGGGTTTTCTTCAAGAAACCATCTGTCTTGTCAGAGTTGGACAAATCCGCAGAAGACACGATCATGTTTTCTACTTTGTCCGCTAGGTAAGCCAATACTTCAGAACCAGCAGCTCTGGTAGCGACACCTACTTTCTGTGCGATGGCAGAGAAGTCGATTCCTTCGGGCAATTTGCCCGTGAAGAACTGATCCAGCTTCGCAGCTAGAGCAGAATTTGCCTTTCTCCAGGCTGCTTCCTTAGCGTAATACTCTTTTGCTTCAGCTGTTTTATCCTTCAATACCTTCGCATAGTGCGCTGCTACATCAGGGTAGATTTTGAACGGATCTTTAGGATCTGCTCCTAGATTTTCCAAAGTCTTTGCATAATCTGCACCTGTGTGACCGATAGGCTGACCATGTAGCTCACAGTGTCCTTCGAACATCTCGCCAGTAGCCGTCACAGCACCTTTGCCCATGATCGTCTTGCCGATGATCAAAAATGGCTTTTCGGTTTCTGCGTTGGCTTCTTTCAGTGCTTTTCTGATTTCGTCATGGTTGTGTCCATCGATTGTCACGACTTTCCATCCCCAAGACTCATACTTCATGGCTGTGTCCTCGGTAGTCACTTCGTCAGTCATGGTCGACAACTGCACGTCGTTGCTATCATAAAACATGATGAAGTTATTCAATCCCAAGTGACCCGCGATACGGCCTGCTCCTTGAGAGATTTCTTCTTGGACTCCACCGTCAGAGATGAAGCCATATATTTTTTGATCCATCCAGTTGCCAAATTTGGCCTGAAGGAATTTGGCAGCAATGGCAGCTCCCACGCCCATGGCATGACCTTGACCTAATGGTCCTGAGGTATTTTCGATCGCACGCTCTACGTCCACCTCTGGGTGACCTGGCGTCACCGAACCCCACTGACGAAAGTTGGAGAGGTCTTCCATGGAGAACTTTCCTAGCAAACTGTACTGTGCGTACATCAACGAAGACAAGTGTCCAGCATCCATAAAGAATCTATCTCTTGCATGCCAAGACATGTTTTCGGGATCGAATCTCATGAATTCGGAGTATAAAATATGCATAAAATCGGCTCCTCCCATGGGGCCTCCTGGGTGACCGGAATTTGCCTTCTCCACCATGGATACGGCCAATGCTCTGATGTTGTCTGCTGCCTGTAAGTCTACTGTCTTCATTTGTACTGTTTCTAGAAATCAAAAAAATGCCTCGGAAATCATCTAAATCCAAGGCATTTACTAAACCCAAAACTAATTTAAATTCTACTATTATAACACCTCAAAGATGGATATTAATACCCAAGGCATTGATCTTCTGCCTACTGCATGCCCCCTTCATTTTAGTTTCACCTATACTTCACTCTGATTACCTATCCTATCTCCATCTATCTCAACGAAACCAGCCCCTACACTACATTTGTGATTGTAAAGCTGTCTGCATATAGTCCTCACCGTCGGTATGGGTTAAAGACATTCCCCCAAGCAACAGGCTCTATCTAGTAACCTAAGTTCGATTTTGAATATCCGTTCAAGGGTCATTTCGAAGAGTTCTTCAGCATTTTTTAGCAAGGCCATTGTAATTTGCCCTATTGTGGATCAGGAGCCCTCTGTAAGAATCGAACTCAGTCTAATAGCAAAAAGACTACCTCAAGATCATGAGATAGTCTTTTTGCTTACCCTCTTCCGATACCTCTTATTGGGTTAACTCTAAGTATTCCTCTGCATACCTCTTTCCCATTTCTCGCAGCGATCTGGAATCCAAATGAGTCCCATCCCCAATATCAGTAAAACCATCTGAGGAAACAACCGAAAGATTGGGGTCTTCATTAGCGATCAAATGGAGGTTGTCATTAAAGGTATCCCATTTGTCCTGCTTGTCCTGAGGGGAGGTGTATTGCCCGAGTTCACCCATAATGAAAGGCAGCTCATTGTCTCCGATTTCAGTTCTAAAAATATCAATCACATCAGTCAACTTGGTCTTGTAAGTAGCAGCCGATGTGCTGGTGTTGCTTTCGCCTTGATGCCAGATCACACCTTTGATCGTACCGTATTGTTTGGCAAAGGCCACTTTGCTTTTGAAGTTGTCAAGCAGGAATACGCCTCTGTGTTCCGCATTGGTTTGCCAGTTGTGGATATTGCTCCCACCCACTGCACATGGGATGACAGCTACCGTGACATCCGACGGCAGTGAGTTGAGCAAGGTGCTAGCGAATGACATTCCACAATCCAAACCCGTAAACTTTGGTTCATACCAGTGTAGTGGTTCTTTGGCCAATATCCAGCTTGCTGTAGAGTCTATCGACAATATTCTATTGTTGGGAATCGTATCGGAGGGTTCTACAAGCCCTCGGCCTGCCATGTTGGATTGACCTGCCATAAAGAAGATGTATAGTTTGTCTTTATGAGGCATCTCAGTGGGGTACTCAACGATACGAGGAAAATTGGCTCTCGTACCTTGGTAAAAATCATCATCTGGGTTACTGATGACTTCACTGTCTTCCTCTTCTTCTTCTGATTCTTCTTCCTCAACTGGTTCTTCATCAATAGGTTCTTCCTCATTATCGTCTTGCACGTCGTCCTCTTGCACCTTTTCTTCTGTCAAGATCTCTTTGTCTTCTTGTGTATCACATGCCATACCAAATAGCAAGAGGGCTACAACCAACAATAGTGGTGTAATTTTGATGTTTCTAGTCTTAATAATCATGGTGAAATTGTTTTTGAAGTAATTATTATCCTTGTGTTCTTACTTGTCAGATAAGTAAGAACACAAGGATCCTAAATACTCTCCATCATGATAGCAGATGCATGTTTCCAAATGACATGGCTGAGGTTACTACTATGATAAATGAGTCACAGAAACACCTGTTTCAGGTTACTACATCATCTCATGATGAGCAAGTGCAGTTGTATGTTGGTTGGGAATTTTGACATTTGTTATGTCTGGGACTAGATCGTAATGTTACTAGCAAAAAAGGGCTGCCTCATGATCTTGAGACAGCCCTTTTAGTATTTTATCTTAATATTCTATTCTTATTCCTGCGTATAACTCACAGAGTTGATTCTTTCGTCGATCATCAGCAGTGACTTTGGATCCTCTCCCAATAGCTCGAAGTAGTCGAGAATTCTTCGTATCACAAACTCCTCCTCTATCTGCTCCTTGACATACCACTGCATAAAGTTCTCTGTTGCAAAGTCATTGATTTTGCGGCACTCCGCTACAATCTGGTTGATAGACTCTGTTACGTTGATTTCGCTTTCTAACGCTGCTTCAAATACTTCCTTCAAC
Source organism: Reichenbachiella agarivorans (assembly GCF_025502585.1). Lineage (NCBI taxonomy): Bacteria > Pseudomonadati > Bacteroidota > Cytophagia > Cytophagales > Reichenbachiellaceae > Reichenbachiella > Reichenbachiella agarivorans. The sequence goes on from NZ_CP106679.1 coordinate 12,297, forward strand.
GAAGAAAATTCGTTTTGAGAAGCCGCTATCGATGGTGAAATCGCGATTCCTCCCATGTCACTGACATAGTGAAACAACTTCATCATGTGTGTTCTTTCTTCAGCACTTTGTGCATAGAAGAACTTAGCACTGTTGTCAAATGATTGTTGATCACACCATGCAGCCATGGACAGGTAGGCAGCCGACGCTTGAGCCTCTAGCTTGATTTGATTGTTAAGTTTTTTGATGAGACTGTCCTGGACAGCAACTCTTTGTCTTAATAAATCCTTCATCGTTGTATGTGTTTGCGTGTAATCTTGTAACAAATGAAACTAATATTATGCTAAATAGTTCCGTAAAACCCAAATTTGGAATGAGTCTAATTTGATCTAAGTCATCTAAGATCAATTTAGTCTAAACCTACTCACACCCTTTTTCAACTCATTGGCCATGTTGTTGAGATGTGCAGAAGTCTTGATGTAATTGTTCATGCCCGCAGACAGTTCAGTCGCCGAACTGCTCACTTCCTCGGTTCCAGCGGCAGTTTGCTCCGCGATCACCACGATAGATTCGACATCATTGACCACATCTGACATGCTTTTCACCTGATTTTTAGAATCATTCAATATTTGCTGAGACAAATCGAATGAGATCTTGGTACTGTCACTTATCAGATTGAACACTTCGGCAGTTTTCTGAGAAGAATTCACTCCACTGACTACACTAACACTCATTTCTTCCATGATCTTGGTGGCATTTTCAGTATCACGCTTCACGTCACTGATCAATTGCTCAATCTCTTGTGCGGACTTTCTTGATCCCTCAGCCAGTTTTCTGATCTCCTCGGCTACCACCGCAAAACCTCTACCTGCATCACCTGCCTGAGCTGCTTCTATCGCGGCATTGAGTGCCAGTAGGTTTGTTTGCGACGAAATATCCGTAATCACACCCAGTACTCTTGATATTTCAATAGACCTTTGGTTGAGTACCTTGATGGATTCTTTGGTACTGACAGAATAGTCTGATATTTTACCCATATCATTTACAACGTGAGCGACGATTTCCTTGCCTTTTTCACTGTTGGTACTCCCGATCTTGGCAGACTCCATGACTTCCAAGGTTTTTGATTCCAATCCTTTGGCAGTTGCCAAAGTATCCTCTAGGACTTTAGAAATATTTTCTATGCTGTTGAGCTGACGCTGAGCACCCGTACTCATCTGAGTGATGGCACTCACGATTTCATTGGTGGATCCCTCCATCTCCTGTCCAGAGGAAAGCATGCCTGTTGACTCCTCTTCGAGAGAAACAATATCTAGGGATATCTGAGTCAACAACCTTGACAAATTGTCCAAGGCCTGATTGAGATTATCGGCTAACATTTTCATATCACCTTGAGCTGCCACATCATATCTGTGAGAAAGATCTCCATCTGCCATTCCTTTGGTAATCTGTGTGACTTTCATCACGGGGATTGAGATAGACACCATCAGGTTGTTGATAGACTCTGCCATCATACGCCAGTTGCCTCCCTTGCCATCCAAGGACATACGTGCACCTAGATTACCCTCCATACCTGCCTGGGTCACTACATCATTGGTCTCTGTTATTAACCCATTGATTGCCAATGAAAAATCACTTCCCAATGTAGCTAACAATTCGCTGGTAGATTTTTCTTGCCCAGTACTGGTTTTATTAGATGTGATCTCAGCTGCTATTTTTTTGACGTCCAATGCCATGCGATTCATCTCTTCCAACTGTGCATTGAGGTTTAGGTTTGATTGAAGGTTGCTGATAGTTTCACTCTTCAATTTGACTGCTGCCCAAATACTCACACAAAGTCCCAATACTGCCAACCCCATATGATACAAAAAGGTAGACAGTGCCACATCTACATTACCATACAAATAAGTCATATACTGATCCTGCCCGCCCATATACAAAGCAAAAATCAACACGTGATGAACCGTAACGAGCAATCCAAAAGGAATATAAACTCTCCAGTCTTGAAAAAAGATAAGTATAATCGGTAGAATAAAAAACCAGAAGTGCATCTCAAACAAACCGTGCAATTGAGCAATGAACTGCAACATATACAATGCCATGACTGCACCTGCCACAAGTCTAAAAATCAACTTACCAGAATAAAAAACACGTGTCAATAGAACCAATAAAAGGCTGAGTGCTCCTACCCCAATGCCTAAGGTCCAAGTGTCATAATGCAATGAAATAGTCACACCAAACAAGAACAACCCTGTCACGATGAACATGATCGTTTTTTCTGTTTTTTTTGTCACTAGGTCGAATGCTAATGAAATATCCGAATTCATAAAGTTTAATGGTTATGTTGTTGAAAGTCTATATTGATAATGCACAACTAAAACCTGACACTACAGGACTAAGAGGTGCTTGATAATTTTTAGATTTGAATTGTAAAGCTACTGCGGGAGCTGAACTTTTGATATTGGATGCGCCACAAAAAGCGAACCCATTGGTGTAGTTGCCTTCAAAAAACAATGTACTGTTGGGATTGAAAATGACAGCACGAGGCGTTGAACTCACCCCACAGAGCGCAAATAAATCGCCAGTTTCATCCACCACAACTGTCATGGATAGAGGCAGGTCATATCTAGCAATCAAGTCCTGATCAATGGCATCATAGCCGCCTCTCACTACCAAGTAGAAATCTATCTGCTCGGTGTACGATTGAAACAAACCTTTCAAATGCTCAATATTGACTCGCGAATACTTACAGGTGGGATCAAAAAAATGAATGTAAACAGGTTTTTCTTGAATATGAACGCCCAGCTGATTGATCATTGGGGAATTATTCACATCATAGTGAACATCACTATTCTTGGCTTGAAGATGGCTATATTCTTCGCTCCAAAACAAAAACATGATCAAGAAAAAGATAAGAGAAAGCACCCCTATCATTCCCATTCTTTTAAAAAGTTGCATATTCATTATACCCTGCTGACTTATTTCACTTACGTAACAAAAGCCAAGCCTAGATTTATTTTCTCAAAATATTTCTGAGCAAATAACCTTTCATATAAACCATACGCAAAATAAAATATGTACCTGCAACAATCAAGCGAAACTCGCTCTGTTGATTCTTTGGTGAACGATACTATTGAGTTCGAGCATAACCAAGGCTCCTTGTACCAAGTGCTTTACTTCGATCATCTCTTCTAATGTGAGGATCAAAAAACGCTCTTTGTTGCAAAGAGGAATAATCTCCAAGTCACTCTGACTGGCATCAGATAGTAACATGGATTCCAAATTGTAAGCATCCAACTTACTTTTAAATGCGATGAACGAACATACGTTCATTTTGTATTCACTCCCTTTATATATCAAATAGAAGCAGTTTTCCTTATCTGCTTGTACTACCTTCCCGTGTTGTGAACTATGTATTATATGCATTTGAGGACAAATCTAATTTTTATTTAGATTCATTACAAATTAAAATATGCAATTTGTTACTTTTCATCTATCAAAAACTCTCATAAATTAGCATTATGTATTCTAAGTATCCTATCCTGATTATTGCTTTGTTGTTAGTGAGTTCGCTTTCAATCCAAGCACAAACTGTCACATACCTAGGCAATGAAGGTATGCTTATCGAGTATCAAGGCACCAAAGTAATTATAGATGGTCTATTCAGTGATCCTACAGGGCGTTTTGACTCCCCTAGTTCGGATGTAGTTTCTCAAATCATCGCTGGCACCAAACCTTATGACAACATATCTGTTGATCTCATCACACATGCTCATCCTGATCATTTTGATCCCATTAGTCATGTCAACTTCCTGAGCAAAAACAAAAATGCAGTGATCATAACTACCCCTCAAGCTGCCGATAGCATGCAAATCAAATCAGATTTATATGGTAACGTAGCAAATAGAGTTATAACCAACTCATGGAGCAATGGATGGAAATCGAGTACAATTGGACCTGTGGTCGTAAGCAGTGCATACACTAGGCATGCTGGCAAGGCCTATGGCAAAGTAGAGCACCAGATTTTTTTGATCAAAATCGGAAATAAAAAGGTGCTACATATAGCCGATACCCAAATGGAGGTAAGCTACTTTGATGATTTACGATTGATCTATGAAGATATAGACATTGCTATTGTTCCGTTTTGGTTCTTGACCAACCTATTCGGAGAGGAAATCATCGAAAAGCATGTTGCCCCCAAGAAAATCGTAGGCATGCACCTGCCATCAGAAGGCAACAAAAGTGCTGTCGAAAAAATCAATCAACAATTTCCAAAGGCAATTGTGTTTAACGAGCCAGGTCAACAGGTATCATTCTAAGTAGATCTCAGTAAAGTGCTTCGTTAGAAAAGAAAGGAACTAAATAGTACGAAGTAGATTCTGCTATCTCAACCCACTAGACCGCAGAGTTGATACAACACACGAGCTCCTACGTTGGCATTCCACTGCTGATCGTAAGGTTGAGGAGCTACTTCGCACAAATCAAAACCAATGATTTGCCGGCCAGATGCCTTGACCTGCTGCAATAGGTACACCGCCTCCGAGTAATCCAATCCTCCAGGTACTGGAGCACCTGTCCCAGGACAAAGCAAGGGATTCAGCCCTCCAATATCAAAACTGACGTACACCTTAGGTGGGAGTTTAGCAATGATCTGTTCACATACAGTCTTCCAATGTACTCCTTCAAACTTGCGCTGCTTGATGACCTGATCATAAAATACGGTTATTCTATTCTCGTTTTGATGTACATAGCCGAGCTCTTCCTCACAAAAGTCACGAATTCCGACTTGCACCAATTGGGTAACCTCCTTTAGCTTCATTACATTAAACATCACGGAAGCATGGGAGTGCTGAAACCCTTCGTAAGCCTCCCGCAAATCCATGTGAGCATCTATTTGCAACACACCAAAATCCTGATGAGTCTCTGCCAATGCTTCTACAAAACCCAATGCACAACTATGATCCCCACCCAACACGCCTACATATTTTCCTTCTTGAATCAATGCCAAGGTTTCCTGTTTGATTCGTTGCCTGAGTGAATCAGTCGATTTATTGACCTTTTCCAACAGCTCTACACTATTATTATAGGTCTGTCCTGTAGTCAACGACGCGATGTATGGTTCTATCTGGGTACGGAGGATGTCACTCTTGGATTTTATTTTCCCGTCCATGGGACTCATCCATATCCCACGCTTCCACGGTGAATCTCTGTGAGGCAAATCCAATCCCAACTGTACCGAAGCATCCAAAATAGCCCTCGGGCCAAACGCCGTACCACTATTGTATGAAACCGTAGCTTCCCATGGTACAGGATAGACGACTACTTCTGCCTCTTCTTTGCCATGAGGCAAACCAAATATAGTTCCCTTCAGTCCTGGAGCACTGGGATTGTAATTCTTTATATTCTCTGGCATTTATTCTATTTCCTTTGGAGAAGTGTATGCGACAAATTCGACGACATTTTGAGAGAAAGCCGACCACTCACCCTCATAGCGCAAGTGAATGATGCCTGCTGGTGACACATTGCCAATGATGTCTCCCGTCAAGTACTCCGCCAAAAAACTAATCGCAGGATTATGAGCTACGATAGCAACTGATTTCAAGGCTGGGTTGATCTCATTGACTACTCTCAGGAGAATTCTGGTAGAAGCTTCATAGAGTTCTTCCATCTCCTGAATCTTGCTGGGATCAAAATCAATTTGCTCCACCATAAATCCCGCAGTTTGGCGTGTCCTCAAAGCGCTACTGACCAGGATAGCCTCAGGCTTGTACTCGTTCATTTTCATGAACCTTCCTACTTTGGAAGCCACGATCTCACCCTCAGGGGTAAGTGAGCGATCGATATCCCGAATGTCAAAATTATTGGCGTCTGCTTCGGCATGTCTAATCAAAAAAAGTTCTTTACTCATCTGGGTCATTATCTCTTGAGGTGGGTAATTTATTTAGAAATCTATTTTTTGTATTTGCTTAAATCATTTTTTTTTATGGAACTTTGACGCTTTCCTATTAACAAAACCATTCGTTTCGAAATGAATCTAGTCATAGTTGAGTCACCTGCGAAAGCAAAAACAATAGAGGGGTATTTGGGCAAAGAATATAAGGTTAGTTCAAGCTATGGCCATGTTCGGGATCTACAAAAGGGCAACAATGCCATTGATATAGAGAATGGTTTCACTCCCACCTACGAAGTATCCAGTGACAAAAAGGAGGTCATTAGAGAACTCAAAAAACTAAGTAAAGAGGCCACCACTGTCTATCTAGCGAGTGATGATGACCGTGAAGGAGAAGCAATTTCATGGCATTTGAAAGAAACTTTAAAATTAAAAGATGAAAACACCAAACGGATTGTTTTCAGAGAAATCACCAAAAATGCCATCACTCAAGCCATCAACAATCCGAGAGGAATAGACATTGATCTGGTTAATGCGCAGCAAGCAAGAAGGGTTTTGGACAGACTTGTTGGTTTTGAGCTTTCGCCCATTCTGTGGAAAAAAATCAAAACAGGTCTCTCTGCCGGTAGGGTACAATCTGTAGCTGTACGACTCGTCGTGGATAGAGAACGCGACATTGATAAGTTCAATGCAGAGTCGTCCTTTAGAGTCACGGCCTCCTTTCCCCTGGAGCAAGAAAAGACTCTCGTAGCAGAGCTGCCTACCAAGTTCAAGACAGAAGAAGAAGCGCACCAATTCGTCAAAGAATGTGTCGGCGCAAAATTCGCTATCGAAAACTTGGAGAAAAAACCAGGCAAAAAATCTCCTGCACCGCCATTTACTACCTCTACTCTACAACAAGAAGCAAGTAGAAAATTGGGGTTTTCGGTATCCAGAACCATGAGTGTAGCACAAAAGCTATACGAAGCAGGTAAGATTTCATACATGAGAACTGACTCACTCAACTTGTCCGAGGAAGCCATGACTGCCGCCATCGCAGAAATCAAATCTAGCTATGGGGAGAGTTTTTCGACTCCAAGAAAATACAAGACAAAGAGCACTTCTGCACAAGAAGCTCACGAAGCAATCCGCCCAACCAACTTTGGCTTGCACAGTGCAGGCGCTGATGACAGTGAACGAAGACTGTACGAGCTGATATGGAAGCGTGCCATAGCCTCGCAAATGTCTGATGCACAGATTGAAAAGACCGTCGCTACCATCAGTATCTCAACACGTCCAGAGAAACTCAGGGCATCAGGTGAGGTCATCAAATTCGAAGGATTCCTCAAGGTATATGTAGAATCTGACGATGACGAAAGTGGTGAAATCGAGCAAAAAGAAATGCTACCTCCACTGACGGTAGGGCAAGATTTGGATCTAAAGGAATTGAAAGCCAAAGAAGGTTTTACCAGACACCCTGCTAGATATACAGAGGCTAGTTTGGTCAAGAAACTAGAAGAAATGGGTATCGGACGTCCATCGACCTACGCTCCGACTATCTCTACTGTGCAAAAAAGAAACTATGTCGTCAAGGAAGAAAGAGAAGGGCATGAGAGGAATTACAGAGAAATCATCCTCAGCGATGGAAAAATAGAATCTCTGACACAAACAGAAATCACTGGCGCAGAAAAAAACAAATTATTCCCTACCAACACGGCGATGATCGTCAACGACTTTCTGGTTGAGCACTTCCCTAATGTCATCGATTATTCGTTCACCGCCAATGTAGAAAAGGAATTTGATGAAATCTCCAACGGAACCAAGACATGGAATGGCATGATCGCTTCCTTTTATGGTGATTTTCACAAACAAGTAGAAACTACCGAACAAATCGAAAGATCTGAAATAGGCACTACTCGTGAACTAGGTGTTGATCCAAAAACTGGACTTCCTATTTATGCCAGACTCGGTCGGTTTGGCGCAATGGTACAGATGGGTGACTTGAGTGAGGATGAAGAGGCAGAAAAACCAAAATACGCTAGTCTGAGAAAAGGACAATTCCTAGAAAACATCACACTAGAGGATGCTTTGGAGCTATTCAAATTGCCAAGACAGGTCGGAGAGTTTGAAGACAAAGTGATGACAGCTGCCATTGGAAGATTTGGCCCGTATATCAGACACGATGGCAAATTTGTTTCTATCCCCAAGGATGTAGATCCTTTGCAGATCACCGCTGATGAAGCTATTGACTTGATCCTAGCCAAAAGAAAATCTGACGCAGAGAAGTTTATCAAAGCCTTTGATGAGAATCCAGAGGTTCAAGTTCTCAATGGAAGATGGGGGCCATATATCAAGTTTGGAAAGAAAAATGTCAAAATCCCCAAGGGCAAAGAACCAGAAAGCCTGACCTACGAAGACTGTGTAGAGTTGGAGAAAAAGACTCCTGAAAAGAAAGGCAGGAAAGCAAAAAAATAAGTACAATAAGCTAAAATCAAAAAAGGGATCAAGATCCCTTTTTTGATTTTTCTATCTATCCCACTAGTTCCATTTGGCACTCCACTCTGCGTATTCCTTCAACAATCTGACTGGAGAATCTACGTACCATCTATAGCCATTTCGTCGCTCATAACTGATATCTGACAGTGCCTCGCGTTTGATTCCATCGCGATCACAAAAGAAGGGCTCTTCTGTCTCCAAATCATAAAAACGTGCCCAAAGAGGAGTTGCTGCAGGGTCTGCTATCGCTAGCAAATTCTTTCTCCCGTCTTCTTCTACAACTTTTTCTAACCTGACCCCTTCTATCTTGTGCGTTTCAAACCAATGTATTGCCGCATTTACAGCAGTGATCACTGCTTGGGAGGGATTATCTATCTCCATCAACAACCGCGTGATACCGACTGATTCTGAACCACTAAAGGACGGCAATTCATACTCACGTGCCTTGGCAGGTGCCAAGGTGACGTGATCATGCTGTGCACACCATACAGTAGCCTGACCGTTGATCACTATTTGTGTATTCAAAATACACATGACTCCTTGATCAAATGCTTCCTGAGCCTTGACTTTGGTGTCTTCATGGATTTGCAAGGGTTTGAATAATGAGTGCCCTGTGACGATATCATAAAGAAAGGCCATGACACTAACCATAGCATCATCGTTGTATGTGATGTAGGCCGAATAAGCAACACTTTTTCCTTCTCTGACAGGATAAAACTGAGGCCAGCCCCCATTGTCATATTGTGACTCAAATATGTAATCCAGCCCTCTCATAAATGCTTGGTGATAACGTGCGTCCTCGAATTGAGCGTAGACTTTAGCGAGGAATTTCAGTTCGGTAATGGTGGCACCATTGTCAAAGGTCGCTCCTACTTTGGTCTTGTCATTTAGAACTTGTACCCTTTCGGATTTGGTAAGGACATGGTGATAAGATTGATTTTTGGGCCATCCTCCTATATCCCTCTGTCCCATCAACACATTTTCCGCAACAGCTTTGGCTTGCTCCGTGCCATACCATTCTGATGGCATCTTGGTGGCAACATCCTTCCAGCTCATGTTGAGAAAGTCCTCGCCTTGAGTTTGGGCAAAAATGGGCGTGACAGAAACAGTAACTAATACTAACAATGGGTAAATGAATTTCATGCTTTTAATATTAAATCTCAAAATCAACAAACAGTCTAGACACAAGATTATTTCTGTTGATATTTTTTTATTACCAGATATTTGAGTTCTTGCTTACCTACGTTTTTCAATCCATGCTCCGACATAGACGGACAGTACAGACTTGTATGAGGGCCTACTATGATGGTTTTGCCATCTAGATAAAATGATGCCTTCCCTTCTAGGATATAAAACATTTCGTCCTCCTCATGGCGATGTGGTGGGTGGGTAGATTTATCTGGTTTCACAACACTCATCTTGAGCGTGCGGCCATCCAAAAACTCCTTGCCGATGAACCAATACTGGTATCCACTGTCTTTGATTACTGCCTTGTCCAAGTCCAGTTCATTGACGCAATTGCCCAAGCTATATTCTTGCGCGTGGACGCTAAATCCCATCGCTATACCTAGTAAAATGTATGCTAGTCTTCTCATTTGATTCCTTTTTACCAATCTCCATTCAGAAAACGGAGACTGCCCAACAACTGTAACCTATAGGTCACCATACCACCTTAGCTATCACAGGGTTATTCAAACGCTCGACCTTGCCATTGAGGTAGGTCTTGAATGCCTCCTTGGTCGTGATACCATTTTTTTCTTGTTCCCAGGCTCCTAGTAGGTAGTAGCTGAATTTTTCGGTAGTAGGTTTGAATACCACGACGTGATCTTTCTCCGCTTCTTTCACATAATCAACATCCTTGGCATTGAATACAATAGCCAATCCCAGGTTGTCCCCAGCCAAACTCTGCTGTCCATAGGTAGCTATGTAAGCCCAACCATTTGCCTCCACCAGTGACTCTAGTTTTTCCACATCTGGCTTTTTGACCAAACCCGTACAAAAACCTGACACCATCTGATCCAATTTTATTTGATGCTCTACCGCTCTGTCTTTGGTGTCTATTTTAAGTGTAGATTCGAGGTACATCTTGTCTACAGAAGTAGCCCATCCATAATACCGAGTATCTATGATTGAAGAAATGTTTCCGTTCAGCGTGATGTGACATAGCACCGAATCTGTTTGCTCGAAATGCTCAACCGTGCCTGCTACAAACTGCCCAATCGAACCGATACCGAGTGTCTTTCCTGCTTTCAACACGTCCATGCCCCAAGGAGAATCTTCGTGGTAGGAATCAAATCCATCCTGACCTACCTGCTGCAATACCAGGGTATCTACTTTCTTTCCAAAAATATCCATTGCATTTCTCCAGTCCAGATAAAACCGATAGCCTATCTGCTCATTTTCCCATCCTGGTCCCTCGTATCGGATATCGAAAGAGTGATCCGTATGCTCATCTGCTACCCTCAAATGATCCACATTGACAAAACCAGTTCCTCCTTCGTATTTTCTACCATTCCATTGCCCCCCTTTCATCACAGATAGTTCAGCTTGTGTTTTTTTCTGTGATTGGTCAGTGATAGGAATCAAGTCTTTGAGCAAATCAAATGAAACCGATTCATTTGCACCCAATTTGATGGAGGCATACAGTTGATCCACCAAGCCATTGCCATCCAGGTCCACACACTCTATCTGTCCCTGACCTGATTGATAAAAACCTGTTTTGAGCACCTTACCTCTGACCTCAATGTCTTCTGGGACTGATACGGTGACCACCTCTTCTCTGGCTGTCGCTAGTGGATTGCTCAACGCTAGCGTGATACTTCTATCTCTTGGTGCACCTTGTGATGCACAACCATATACCACACAAGCCCCCACTACTGCCCATGTGATGTTCTTCAAAAATGTCTTTCTATCCTTTGTCATCGCTGATGTTTCTAAATGATCTCTCTTGCTTGCACTGATCTCCTAGTACGAAAGGTAAAACTAGCAGCAACGGACTACCGCTGATATTCAATAATTAACAATTCACTTGCGCGAATCATCATTATCGTTCTCTGAGGGAAAAACCTGATTCAAAAAAACCAATACCGAATCAACCGTTCGTTCAAACCAAGGATCAAAAAGCCAAAAAGAGTGAGGGGAATTTTCTATCTGACATACCTCTGTATCAATGTCATAATGATTAAAAATCTTGATCACATCATCTTGTCCCGCATGAAAACGCGGAAAAGAACTATTGATAAACAACGTAGGAGGATCACCTGCTCCAGCATGAGACAAGGCAGAGGCTTCCTCCCAAAGTGTCGGGACTTGCTCATAAGTCCCTCCTATCCACAATCCCGCCACTTTGCCCTCTTTTGATTCGGGATGATGAAAAGCCAATATCCCATCAATATCTATGACTGCTTGCACTTTCGAACTAGCTGGTATATCCGTGTTGGCCAGCTCAAACTTGGCAAATCCATCAGAGTACCCTACCAATGTAGCCAGTTGTCCACCAGCCGAGCTCCCCAATACCGCCACTCGCGAACTATCTATCCCCAGTTCATCGGCATGCCATTTGAGCCAACGGATAGCCAATTTGATGTCCTGCACCGCGGCGGGGTATTGTTCCTCTGGTGATAACCTGTACTCAACAGTAGCTGTCGCAAAAGATTCATGAGCCATCCGCATCGCCATCGGCTCCAGCATCGACCGATCACCAGAGACCCAACCTCCACCATGAATCAATACGATGAGGGGAAGTCTGCGCTCCTTCGAGATCGCTTGAGCATACAGGTCTAAGTGTAATGCTCTGTCTCCAATATGGTGATAAACTACATCTCTTTGAATAGTGATGGAACTGTCCATTTTAGCTTTGACTATCTCTATTTGTGGATATTCTTTTTGGTATTTGAGATAGGCACTGTGGGTGGTATAGGATGTATCTCTAGGAAAATCCTGCGCCAAGAGCGATTGACTCAACAACGAAAAAAGTCCCACTGTCCAAACAGTGAGACTAAACTTATTACTAAAATATAAAAACAACACTACTACTGTTACTATTCAAACACTCCTAAATTCAGAACTATTCCTATGCGTAGAAGTCCACGTCTATGCTTGTAGATCTTTACTATCCAAGTTCTCACTAGATCGTACTCCATTTCAATTCACATCAATCGTCTTCAAATCGACTTCATTGCCAATCAACACATCTTTGTCAGTCACCAAGGAGTTACTCAATACAAAATTTCTGGTTTCTTTGCCATATACCTGTATAGGAGAATCCTTTGATTCAGATTCTATCAACAGGCCATCTAGCGTCAAACCTGTCGTATTGAAAGCCGTAATGGCTGATCCCTTTTCTTGTTTGATCGATACATTTTTGAATGAAATCGCATCTGCATCGATGAGTGTAATCCCACGTTCCGCCTCCAGCATGACATTCTCCAACTGAATATTTTTCAATTTCATCTCAGGCAATCCCTGAAAATACGCCGCAATACCTGATCCAGTAGATCGTACATCTCTGATATAGATATTCTTGAATGATGGGGTTGTGACTGAGACTTCTACCTTGTCACTAGCTACCATTTCTTTGCCAACACTGCCATCAGATGCTACTGGAGATTCTCCACCATAAAACAAATTGAATCGAATGGCTTCTGCACCTACATTGATCATATCTATGTCCGATATGTAAATATCCTCGACAACCCCTCCGCGACCTCTGGTACTTTTGAATCTCAGACCACAATCTGTCCCTATGAAGGTACAGTGAGATACCTGGACATTCTTGACGCCACCTGACATTTCACTGCCGATCACAAAACCACCGTGACCATGATAGACGATGTTGTCTCTGACGATCACATTTTCGGTAGGAATGCCTCTTTTCAACCCATCTTCATCTTTGCCAGATTTGAAGCAAATCGCATCATCTCCTACATCAAATGAATTGTTGTAAATCAAGACATTCTTGCATGACTCCAGATCCACACCATCTCCATTTTGTGAATACCAGGGATTGCGAATGGTCAAATTCCTCAAGATGACATTTTCGCACATGAGTGGGTGTAGATTCCATGCGGGAGAATTTTGAAAAGTAGGGCCGTCCAACAGTACTTTGTCGCTGCTGATGATGCTGACCATGACAGGTCTTAAAAAATCCTTTACCTCCTCAAATTCAGCCAATGAATTCAAATCAGGCACATTGAAGTTACCCGCCGTATCGCCCTTTTTAGATTTTTCACTAGGATACCAAGTCTGTTCATCGTCACTCAACACACCCTTTCTGCGAACAAATTCTTTCCACTGAGCCTCAGTCAATTTGCTTTTCTTCACAGGTCGCCACGAATCTCCTGCGCCATCAAATACCCCTTGTCCAGTAATAGCCACATTGGTCAGGTTCTTGCCATGGATGGGCGACAAACAACGATAGGTTTCCAATCCCTCAAAACTGATCTCTACAATAGGATACAAATCAAAGTCATCTGAAAATTGCACCAACGCCCCTCGCTCTGTATGCAAATTGACATTGCTCTGCAAGGTAATAGGACCCGTGAGCCAAATCCCAAAAGGAATGGTGACTTGCCCTCCTCCATGCTCAGCAACTTGCGTGATTGCTTTGTTGATGGCTGCACTGTTTTCGGTGAGTCCATCACCCACAGCTCCAAAATCAACTATGCTTACTTCATAATCAGCAAAAGTAGGAGCCTGCACTTTCGGCATATCAAACTCTAGCCCCTCGTACAGTACGGCTGTTTCGTCTACCACTGTGACTGTTTGCACTGACTTTTGTTCACAAGATTGGCTCAAAAGCATCGTGAGGACCAATCCATATCCTAGCAGACTTTTCATATCTTTCTTCATCTTTCGTATCTTTTTGTAATCATGGCTCCACACTTTTCTCTTCGTTTGGATTCCATCCATCAAATATTTTGGTTAACTCATAATCTTTGGCCTGCGCATCAGTCAACTGATGCGTCCAATTGGCTCTATTATTTGTATTGGCACCTATTCCTGTTGATTGGTATTCGGCATAGTATGCCGTAGTCTCAGCGTGCGTCTTGCCCCAATTGTGCCAGCCTTGCGAATGTATATGTTGATCCATTTCGCAATTCACATATACCGTCTTGGCATAATCCCGCCACGGTCGCCCGAGATACACCGTCCCAGAAGGAGCATCTCCCGTCAAATGACAATTGAGGAAAACAAATCCAAAGGATTGCCCTTGTTCGGTACTGGCTGCTGTGATGTATTGCCCTCCCTTTTTGGAAAAAATCTCACAATCCTCAAACACTGCTGTAGACCATCCGAAAATAAAATCTGTCGTGCCTTCTATGTAGCATTGACGATAATACTGCCTCGAATTCTTGCCATGAGGGTAGAGCGTATCTTGGAATCCCAAAAAGCGACAATTGTCAAACACAACCTGGTCTGCATCGACTCTGACCGCTACCGCCTGACCTACTGGTCCAGATGAATTTTCAAAGGTTATGTTCTGCGCCCTAAACCCATCTCCATATATATAGAAACTAGAAGAGCCTGAGGTACCTATTCTTTCACCAAACTGATTGAGCTTGTCTGCATAGTCGTCATGGGTCAACACAGTACGCATCTTGTCCTCTCCGATCAAAAAGACATTGGTTTTAGAACCCGATAGTACCAATTTCTCTTTGTAGATACCATTTTTGATCAAAATTCTCGTGACGTGGTTTCGAATATCAGGCACTGCATCTAGCGCCTCCTGTACCGTGACAAAATCACCTGACCCGTCCTGAGACACTACATAATCATAAGAAGATAACTGAGCCCAAACAGGCACAGTTATCAAAAACATAAAGACTATCAATGTCGTGAATTTCATTTACTGTCGTGGTTTTAACTCTTCATAAAGCAAAGCAGCCATAATATATGGTCCTACTCCCTTCGGATCGTTGTCTCTCTTGGGTTCAGACACATAGTACTGGTATGATGCATCTCTGTACGGATCTCCTCCCAAACCCGCTACTGCACATACATTGGTCAGACTGATAGTGCCGTTCTCATTTTCTACTATGTTGTTTTCGGTGATACCCTCGTAGGCTTTCAGGGCATTCGCCAAATATGACTGATCGATGTAGCTCATCTTGACGGCCTTGAGCATTGCATAAGCAAACATGCTAGAGCAAGAGGTCTCCAAATAATTGCCTTCTTGATTGGCCTTGTCCAATACTTGCCACCACAAACCCGAAGCATCTTGGTACTTCACGATTCCTTTCACTAGCTTATTGAGTATCTGGATGATCTCTGGTCTCTTTGGGTGATCTTGAGGTATAAAATCCAATACATCTACCAATGCCATCGCATACCAGCCCATCGCACGACCCCAAAATTCGGGAGAAACACCCGTTTCAGGATTTGACCATCGCTGTTCACGACTCTCATCCCAGCCATGGTAATAGAGCTGCTTGTCTGCATCATAGGTGTACTTGTCAACTAGGTAAATTTGCTTGGCAACCTCGTCAAACAAAGCAGGTTCGTCAAATTCCACTGCATACTGAGCCAAGAATGGAGAACCCATGTACAATCCATCCAACCACATTTGATTAGGATAGATTTTCTTGTGCCAAAATCCACCCTCAGAGGTTCTGGGTTGATCTTCCATCTGAGCCCGGAGCGTATCCAGCGCTTTACGGTACTTTTCTGTTTTGTTCAGGTCATAAACTTCCATCAATGCTTTGCCAGAATTGACACGATCTATGTTATAATCCGATTTCTTATAGGTTTTTATACTTCCATCTTCGTTGATCATGGAGTCTAGGTAGAACTTGACGTAGTTCAAATATTTTTCATCACCTGTTTTTTCGTACACTTTCAGGATGGCCGAACAGACCAGGCCATTGGTATATTCCCATTTGGGAACCTCTCTGAAGTCGATCAAACGTGGGTCTGGATTTCTTTGCAATTCTGAATCAGCCATACGAATGTATGTCGGGACAGACTCCTCAGCCACAGTACCCTTACTTTCTTGCTTTTGCTCAGCAGTAGGTGTGCAAGCTGCAAAATAGAGAAGAGCGATATATATATGTTTCTTAATTAATGTCATAGATGTTTCTTTTAGCTAAAAGATCGCCGAGATAATCTCTGGCACTTTTACTGTTGGGATTCTGAAAGTAAGCTTGTTGATCACCTGCAAAGAGTCAGACTCAGCACAATCAATAGTGTAGTCCATATGTATTGCCCCTATCACCATTCCAACCTTTAATTTTTTAGATACTTAAGAAAAGGGAAATCCCATTCCTTCATTTCCTCGATAGCCAACTCAGCAATGTGATGTGCACCTTCATTGGACAAATGCGTATCATCCTGCTTTCCATCAGGCAAGTATGCAGACTCACCAGGGTTCAGCCAGAGATAAATTTTCTTGGCTTCTTCTGCTCCTAATCGACTCACCAATTGCTCTGATCTCAACTGCATATCCAAGAATGGCACCTTCATTTCCAAGGCCAATTGTCGCATGACAAAAGGATATGCACCATGTGTATCTTCCAGCACTCCCTGCTCATTGAATTTTCGTCTCACGATAGAGCTGAGCAAAACTGGTTTAGCTCCCAAGGCTCTACTCTCCATCACATAGGTTCGTAGACAATCCCTGTAAGTAGTGTAGGGCTGAGTGTAGCGTAGGCTATCCTTTATCTTTTGATCATTGTGTCCAAACTGGATGAATACATAATCCCCTTTTTTCAATTGTTGTTTTACTGCTTCCCACTTACCTTCACTCATGAAGCTCTTTGAACTTCGTCCATTGACGGCATGATTCAGTACTTGTAGCTCAGTACCGAAATACTCAGGCAGTACTTGTCCCCACCCGTGTTCGGGATTGCGGTCTGGATCCTTTTTGTCTGCCATCGTAGAATCTCCCACCAGATGAAGGGTGTAGGGTTCCTGCTGACATCCACTCATCCATACTATGAGAAGAAAATTCAGTAAATACTTCAATGTTCAATAAGAAAATGTGACTGTATTCTTTTTAAGGAAGAAACAATCAGAACTCAAATGAGTTCTGATTGTTTTCATGTTCATTATAGCTGTTGGTACACAACTTTGAAGTCCATCACATAGTAATCACCCTTTTTGGTGCTACTGGCAGGATTTTGTTTCACCTCTGTCAATCTCACCAAACACTGTGCACCCCACGCAGTCTCGAAGTAAACTACTTTACCACCGAGGATATCTACATTGGAAACACCTTCAGCTATACCTCTGAGATCAGTATTTCTTGTACTTGCGCCTTCGTCTGTCAAGGTCATTGCAAGGATGTCTTCTTTCGTCGCTGCATCAAAGAATGCCTCGTCCCCTCTATCCAACACAGAGAATGTTGTGATGTTCAGATTCAAGTCACCATTAATCTCGTTCAATTTAAATTTATCTCCATTCTGACCCGATGGTGAATAGTACCTTACATTATCGGCCTCATTGTCAGCATTGGTAATCATGAAATCTATACCCTTGCCGTCAGGATCTGCTGTAATGGTCGCCATATCATAGACCGAACCGTCAATCAAAGAAATACCAATTCCATTGCCAGCAGTTTTTCTCTTATCAGTGCCATGCAGCTCTTTGCCAGTGTATTCATAGTATAAGAACACTGGTGAGGCTACTACCGAAACCTTGATTTTACTAGAAGTGACATTACCCTTGTCATCTGTAGCCACTACATGTATTGATGACATACCCAACTCGAAGGTAATAATCTCGAACATGGTATATTCCGTTTTCTGCTCACCAGAAAGAGCTACTGATTTATATTGCGTTTCAGTCCCATCTTTTGTGATCAAATAGTCTACTTTCGTCAGAATACCCCCAGCAGATTCAACAATCCCTGTGATCGTATCTGTGGACTCCACTGACAAATCAATGACAAACTCACTCATATCCAAAGTCAAATCTGGCCCACCTGTCATTAACACTTTCCTAGTTACTTCAGCTACGTCTCCCGCTTCGTTTTCGGCAGTGATTTTTACAAATGATGTAGTAATAGAATAAGGAGGTATGACAGAGTAATCATAGCTTGTACCCTTTCCTTCAAAAGTTGTTACTTCTTGAAAAGGGGCATCTCCTTCACCACTTACGACATAAAAACTAACCTTTACCAATTTAGTATCCGACGACACATTACCAGTCACGGGGTTGATTTCCTCGTCCAAGTTTACTGGCGCAAAATCCACAGGATATTGATCTATATTGATCACCAAAGATTCTTTTCCATCCTCCTCATTACAGGCCGCGAGTGCCAACATTGAGAATAAAATTGCTACTATATAATTTATTTTCTTCTTCATAATTTATCTATCTAGTACTATGAAATTATTTTGAGTAAGCTGGATTCTGCTTAAAATCTGGATTCTGATTCAAATCCAGTGCAGATTGAGGAATAGGTCTCAGAATTTTCTGAACACCCCCATTTCCAACAAAGCTTGCTGCTGTAATTTGTGGATTGTGGGCAGAAGCTCTCTCTACCAACTTGCCTGTTCTCTTCAGGTCAAACCATCTCTTGTATTCTCCCATCAATTCTTTGCCTCTTTCGTCCAAAATCACATCAATATCAATGGCAGTCAAATCTGCAACACCAGCTCTTCTACGCACCTCGTTGATTCTTACCAAAGCATTGGTCGTATTGTTGGCTCCTAAATAAGCTTCTGCTGCTATCAAATAAGTCTCACCCAATCTAGACACAATGAAATCTCTCGTACTAGCACTTGAGTTACCCTCAGCAAACAAAGACTTAGGATCATCAAATTTCTTTACAATGATTGTCGCATAGTTTCCAGTGATGTTTCCACCCTCTGGATCGAATGTACCATAACTGTGATAAGAAATCTTAGCAGCCTGCTCAGGAGTCAAAGCACTCATATATGCAGTACTATCAGCTGTGGTATACCAAAATGGTTCGTAAAAATGAGCTACATCTTTGGTAGTGAGATCTTCTACTTGGAAGTAATCAAAGTATCTCTCGTACACTGTAGTCATAAAAGTGCCTTCCCACCTTTCATCACCTTGCTCAAACAAATCCAAGGCGAATCTGGTTGGGCACAAATTATATGTCTTGAATGGAGCTTGTCCGGCAATTTCCTTCCCTCCAGTATAAGAACCGAAATAATTCTGTTGCTGGTGTCCTAACTCTGTCGGATCAGTGCTGATGCTTGTTGCATCAAATTGTACAGAAAATAGAATCTCTTCGTTCATCTCATTACCTGGCGTCCAAAGCTCTTCGAATGAAAGATTCAAAGTCTGATCTGCGATAGCAGCATCTGCATAAGCAGCGGCAGTCGCAAAATCATTTGCATCTCCAAAAGACTCATAGGCTCTTGTCAAATGTACTTTGGCCAACATATCCTGTACGGCTCTCTGAGTAATTCTTCCTTCAAAAGCTCCATTAGGTACTGCAGGCAGTGCCTCCTCCAAATCCTGAATAATCAATGCATAGACATCAGAAGCCTCAGCTCTATCAAACTTGGTAATCGCCTTATCAACCAACTCCGTAATCAAAGCAACACCACCGTAAGTCTGAACCAATAGGAAATAGGCATTTGCTCGGATAAATTTCATCTCTGCAATATCTCTTTCTAGATTGTCGGTCACTTCTGTTAATGAAGCATAATGTAGTGCCGTATTGGCTCTCTGAATGGATACATAGGCATTGAGATAGATATAATCCACTCCCTCTGCATTTGCATTCAATTGTGTATAATCTGCCAGCCCTACTGGTGATGGGTTACGGCCATCTGTGTACAAATCTGTGCCAGACTCAAACAACCATGGATCTTGTCCATATAGAGCTCTCAACGAAGAATAAGTTGCATTGACCAATGCTTCATACCCTTCTTCTGTGATATAAAAATCCTCTGCGGTGACATTTGACCTGTTATCTTCTTCCAGAAAGCTATCACACCCTACTAGAAAGACCAATGCCAATATGATTATCGAAAATATATTTTTCATCTTTCTCTATTTTAAAATTTCAAATTAAGACCGACCTGAGTGATGATGTTAGACACACCTCCTGTGCTGAATGACGCAGTTGCCCACTCAGGATCTAATCCTGTATAATCAGTGAATGTGAATGGATTCAACACATTGACATATACTCTCAATTGTTGAATTTTCATTCTCTCTAATACACTACTCGGTAGTGAATATCCCAATGAAATATTGTTAACCTTTACAAATGATGCATCCTTGTAGTATCCTACACCTGCACCTGATATTTTCCAGTAAGTACCTGAGTTTTGAGCTTGAGGGTAAGAATTAGATGCATTTGGAGTAATGCCAACATTGTTTTGAGGTACATAAACATCAATGTCCAATTTTTGACGTCCTCTGTCATCCACGTTTTCAAAATTCTCATGGAATCTGCTGTAAGCCAATACACCCTGAGTAGTAGAAATTGTAAAATTGAAATCAAAACCACCTACTTTCAATCTTGAAATCAATCCTCCTGTCCAATCTGGATTAGAAGATCCAAGGTGCATCCTGTCATCATCTGGATCAATCACGCCATCATTGTTGACATCTACCACTTTTGCTTGACCTTCTGATTGATTGTACAATGCTGCCAAATCTGCTTCATCTGCCTGCCATACACCATCAAACTTGTAATTGTAATATGTATCTACCGACTCCCCAATGAAAAGATTGTTACCAATATCATCCTCTTTGTCTTGTCCATAAATAGACTCTACTGTATTGATATTTTTAGTAAATGTGAATGTAGTCTCCCAAGTAATCAAGCTGGTTTGTACATTGGTAGTTGTCAACATCAACTCTACTCCTTTGTTGCGCATAGAACCCGCATTAGCAACAATGGTTTCATATCCCGTTTCGAGAGGCAAAGTCTGCTCAATCAATAGATCATCATGCAACCTGTCATACAGATCGATAGAACCTCTGAGTCTACGGTTGATTAAGGCAAAATCTAAACCTATGTTCAACTCTGTCATTCTTTCCCAAGTCAGGGCTTTGTTTGCAATCGAAGTAGCTACCCAACCATTCGCAGCACTAGCATTGTAATCATAGTATGTCTGCTGCGTCAAGGTGTTTACAGAGGCATATGGATTGATGTTGTTGTTACCTGTAGCTCCGTACCCAACTCTCAATTTCAAATCATTGATGGCAGAGATGCCTTGCAAAAATGCTTCGTTGCTCAATCTCCACGCAACTGCTACGGATGGGAATGAATTCCACTGGTTTCCTTCTGCCAACAAGGATGAACCATCCCATCTGTTGGTCAAGGTGATTAAATATTTGTCATTGAAGCCGTAATTCAATCTTACCGCAAAAGACGACAACTGACTCTTTCTAAATTCGTTGCTCAAGTTGTAGCTGGATTGAAGACCAGAGCCTACATTGTAAAATTCAGTTTCAAATGGCTGATTGTTGGAAGAAATAAATGATTCTTCAGTCTGATCCACATAGATACTTTGTAGCCCCATCAAATTGAAACTATGCTTTCCAAAATCCTTGATGAAATTCACTTGATTATCCCATGCATAATTGAAGTTCTGATAGTTTTCAGAGCTGGATGAAGCCAAGTTGTTGTTACCAGAGCCATCATTGGTCAATACACCTGAGTACTTACCTCTTCTGTATGATCTCAACCCACCAGCAAAGCTAGTTTTCAATATCATCCATTCCACTGGCTTGTATTGCAAATACACATTACCGATTGTGTTCCACTGACTTTGCAAGTCGCTAGAGTTAGCTATCTCCAACAAGGGGTTGTATGTACTTGTCTTGTTGATCAGAAAAATAGAAGGATCATTTGGGTCAGTCAACTTACCTGGCAATGGAAACAACTCATCAGTTTCTTCCATATTAGCATCAACTGCATATGGTGATAAAAAAGGATTCAGACGAAAAGCCTCTTGCATCGCATAACGACTTCCTCTTTGAATTTCTGATTTGGCTACTGTAAAAGCAGCTCCTACTTTTAGCCTATCGTTGATTTCTTGATCAATATTGGATCTCAACGTGAATTTTTCCAACCCTTCCTTTTCGATGTTACCCGTTTCTTTTTGGTAACCTGCTCCAATAGTATAAGAAGACCCGCCATTGCGATGAGCTATCGAAACATAGTTATTGGATTGCATACCTGACTGCAGAACTGCATCATACCAATCAAACCCATCTAAGTCAGCCACTCGCTGTCTCAAGACTGAATTTGAACTAGCAGGATACACTTTATCAAAAAAGGTCTCTTCAGTTAAAGTTTGATCATTCCTATTTGCATAGTAATATGCTGACTTATGATACTCATTCCATTGTCCATAACTCATCATCTCTGGCAATCTCGCTGGATTCTTAAATCCATAGTATGCGTCAAAACTTACAGTAGTGCCACTTGGCACACTAGCACCTCCTTTGGTTTGAATCATGACTACACCATTGGCAGCTCTCGATCCGTAGATAGCTGATGAAGAGGCATCCTTCAGTACGTCGAGCTTAGCAATGTCCTGAGGGTTCAAGAAATCAATATTATCTACAATCACACCATCAACCACGTACAAAGGGCTCGAATCGTCCCCAAACGATCCTTTACCTCTTACTACCACATTGAAGCTATCACCCACCCTACCTGTAGAGTTTGAAACTTGAATACCTGGCACTGCCCCTTGCAAAGCCTGAATTGGGTTTGTCACACCTCTTTCATTGATTTCCTGAGAGTCAACTCCAGTGATAGAACCTGTCAAATCCTTTTTCTTCTGCGTACCGTAACCTACGATCACTACCTCTGTCAAGGTCTCGGCATCTTCTTGAAGTGTCACGTCTATAACAGATCGACCGTTGATCGCTATAGTTTGTGAACTGTAGCCAATGAAGCTAACTACCAAATTGGTTGCACCTTCTGGTACTGACAGTTTAAAGTTTCCGTCAAAATCTGTCACTGTACCCGCAGAGGTACCTTCTGCCAAAACCGTAGCTCCAGGCAATCCTTCTCCAAGATCGCTGACTACCTTACCGCTGATTTGTGTCTGAGCAAATGATGAATAGCTCGTGACGAGCAGCATCATACCCAGTAGAATTTTCCCTAGTCGTGCCAGAGAAGATCCAAATAGTAATTCTTTAATCATACTTAGTTCTTTTTTGATTTAGAAATTTTTTTATCGCTGCAATCCCTCATACTTTTAGTCTTCATGGAGAGAAAAGCAACATGTCAAATTTGGCAGTTAGGTGACGAAACGGCTATTCATTATTTAACACAAACTCAGCAATATTTATAATCATCCAATTATTTACAAAAACTACAAAAACGCCCATATAGGCGATTTAAAGCTATTTTAAACAATGAAATGCCATTCAAATGTTAATTATTGATAGCTAGCAATCAGGTGAAATAGTATCGGGGTAGATATAGGGGAAGAATATAATCTAGGTGGATAGATCTTCGAAGTATCTTTCATTATTGCCTCATTGCTTTGCCGCAAATAAGCCAATCCTGAAAAAAGCAGTGATAGATTTCAATCCATTTAGGATAGAAATTGTACACTGATTGTAAAAATAGAACATTCTATCCCATTTTTCAGCTGGTCTTGTAAGCATCCTAGTACACCGTGAGCTACTAGGTTAACTCAAACACACCATGCGTAAAAATAGCTAGGATACAAAACAAAAAAACCTTCACTGTTTCTAGTGAAGGTTTTGGAGAGGTCCCGAGCGGATTCGAACCGCTGTACGAGCTTTTGCAGAGCTCTGCCTAGCCACTCGGCCACAGGACCATTTTCGTGTTGCAAAAATAGAATTATTTAGTCTATGACCAAACTTTTCTTGAGCTATTACAACCCTTTTCTCTTACGAGATTAAGAATAAAAAGGTGTGCGCAATTGCACACCTTTTTATAGTTTATTTATTCTGCAGATTCTTCAGAATCTTTAGCTTCCTTTTTTGGAGCAGCTTTCTTAGCTGGCTTTTCGCCACCTTCCATTTGCTCTTTCAATGCAGTCAAAGCAGCCAAATCTCCCAAAGTAGATTTTTCTGACTCTGAATTCACTTTATCGATTGCATTGTTTCCTCCTTTAGCACCGCCCTTCTTACTAGCAGCAGCCTTAGCAGGAGCTTTCTCTACAATGTGATCGCTATATGTACCTACGTGAGACAAAGCAATTCTTCTCTCGTCTTTAGAGAAATCAATTACTACAAAGTCAAGGCTTTCACCTACTACTGGGTTAGAACCGTCTTCTTTCTTCAAGTTTCTTGTAGAAGAGAATCCTTCCAATCCGTATGGCAATTCAAGAATTGCTCCTTTGTCGATGATTGAGTTGACAGTACACTTGTGAGTACTTCCTTTAGAGAATACTGTTTCGAAAGTATCCCATGGGTTTTCCTCCAATTGTTTGTGTCCCAACGCTAATCTTCTGTTGTCAACGTCTAGTTCAAGTACTCTTACGTCCAATTCTTCGTTCACATTGACGAATTCAGATGGATGCTTGATCTTTTTAGTCCATGACAAGTCTGATACGTGTACCAAACCATCGATACCTTCTTCTAGTTCGATGAACAATCCGAAGTTAGTCAAGTTTCTTACCACTCCTTTGTGATCAGTACCTACTGCATACTTCGTCAACACATCTTGTTTAGTCCAAGGATCCTCAGTCAATTGCTTGATACCTAGAGACATTTTTCTGTCATCTCTATCGATAGTCAATACAACTGCTTCTAGTTCGTCACCGATTTTGATGAAATCTTGTGGATTTCTCAAATGCTGAGACCAAGACATTTCAGATACGTGAATCAAACCTTCTACACCTGGCTGTATCTCCAAGAATGCACCGTAATCAGCAACATTTACAATCTTACCTTTTACCTTGGTTCCGATTTCTACAGTTTTATCTAGAGAATCCCATGGATGCTCTGACAACTGCTTCATACCCAAAGAAATTCTCTTCTTGTCATCGTCAAAATCAAGAACAACAACATTTACTTTCTCATCTAGGTTCAACACCTCATCTGGGTGATTGACTCTACCCCAAGAAATATCAGTAATGTGAAGCAAACCATCTACACCACCCAAGTCGATGAATACACCGAAGTTGGTCATGTTTTTGATCACACCTTCTAGTACTTGACCTTTCTCTAGGTTCTCTAGAATTTGAGCTTTTTGTTTTTCAAGATCTTTCTCGATCAAGATTTTGTGAGATACTACTACGTTATCGTTAGTGTAGTTGATTTTCACCACTTTCACTTCCATTTTCTTATCAACGAAAATGTCGAAATCTCTAATAGGCTTCACGTCAATTTGTGAACCAGGCAAGAACGCTTCTACTCCGAAGATATCCACGATCAAACCACCTTTGGTTCTTCTCTTTACCATACCATCGATCACTAGATCCTGGTCGAAAGATTTTTGTATATTTTCCCAAGCACTTACTACTTTGGCTTTCTTTCTAGAAAGTACCAATTGACCGTTGTTGTCCTCTTGCTCTTCGATGAATACTTCTACTTCATCACCAGCCTTCAAATCAGGCATGTCTCTGAATTCAGAAGCAGATACCAATCCATCAGATTTGAATCCGATGTTGATGATAATATCTCTAGCTGTCATACTCACAACAGTTCCTTTCACTACTTCTTTTTCATCGATAGTAGTCAAAGTCCCTTCGTATAGTGACTCTAAATCTTGTCTTTGCTTGCTAGAATAACCGTCTCCGAAGCTTTTTGGCTGGAACAAATCCCAGTTAAATTCCTCTTCCACTTTTGCTGCAGGCTTTGCAGCTTCTTTTTTAGGCTCTTCAGCTACAACCTCAGGAGTATTTACTACTTCTTCGTTTGCAACTTCTTTGTTTTCTTCTGCCATGATATTGTGCGCCCTGTTATACAATGCAACAGTGGGCATAGGTTGCATCATTAATAAAACATATTCTGAAACACTCAGAACCCATCCACTCGAATGGAGCGCAAAGTTAAGCACTAAACCTGAATTATTCAATTCAGGAGGTAAAAGTTAAAAGCAAAAAAGTTGAAGGCTAAGAACTTTCATTTGACAACAGGTAAAAAATGAATCTCAAGAATGTGTTAGGCTTCTCAATAATTACAATGATGTCCTGAATTATTCAGATTAGAAGTCTTCTTCGTTTTCTTCAAAGCCTGAAAACATCCCTCCTATCAAATCATCGATGCGCATTCCATTTTCCAAAGTCAACTTGCTCAGGTAGCTATACTCAACCAAGGCAAACAATACATACTCCATCAAAAAATACTTGAGATTATCATCTTTGAGCCCTTTGATTTGCCTTTTGACCAAATCGGCCAAGCCTGGCACTTTATCCAGCTCTCTCCTGTACTCCTTCTCTGGGTAGTCATTGAGTAGGTCGATGACATGCTCGGAACCAAACCACTCCGAAATTTTCTTGTAGGGATCAGCCTTTTCTTTGCTCTTGCGTACTTCGTCTGGATCCTCGAAGTAATCCGTAAACAGTGTCCTTGTTGCTTTGCCTATCAGGTTGTGCGCTACAATTCCTGGACCCTCTTGCTCTCCCTCATACACCAACTCGATCTTGCCTGTGATTGAAGGAATCACCCCTACAAAATCTGTCATACGAACCGCACCTTCCTCTTCTTTGTTTTTCAACAACCTCCGCTCAATGCTGGAAACTAAGTTTTCGTAGGACGAAATGGTCAGTCTCGCTGACACACCACTGTTTACATCTACATACTCACTTGATCGTGCCTCCACTGCGATCTGTTCGATCAGTAGCTTAGCCACCTCATTGACATGTACATGCGTCAAGTTGGCATTTTTTGCTTCTTGCTCTGTGATTTTAAGCCCTGTATGAATGGATTTAGGATAATGAGTAATGATCTGACTGCCCAATCGATCCTTGAGAGGTGTCACGATGCTACCTCTATTGGTGTAATCCTCTGGATTGGCCGTAAACACGAACTGTATGTCCAAAGGAAGTCGCAATTTGAACCCTCTGATCTGAATATCTCCCTCTTGCAGGATGTTAAACAAGGCAACTTGTATCCTAGGTTGCAAATCTGGAAGTTCGTTGATCACAAAAATGCTGCGGTGCGATCGTGGCACCAAACCATAATGAATCACTCGCTCATCTGAATAAGGCAATTTCAGAGCTGCTGCTTTGATCGGATCTACATCACCAATCAAGTCGGCAATTGATACGTCTGGTGTAGCCAACTTCTCCGTAAATCGTTCATCACGATGCAGCCAAGCGATGGGCGTAGCATCTCCCTGCTCTGCAATCAGATCAAAAGCAAATTTTGACAAAGGGTTCAGCGGATCATCGTTCAGCTCACTCCCTACTACCACTGGGACATACTCGTCCAGTAGATTGACCATCATTCTTGCCAATCTGGTTTTGGCTTGTCCTCTCAGACCGAGCAGGTTGATGTTGTGTCTAGACAAAATAGCCCTCTCTACATCTGGGATGACTGTATCCTCATAGCCCAAAATTCCTACAAATGGATTTTCGTTTTTCTTGATCGACTGAATCAGGTTTTCTCTGAGTTCTTCTTTGATTGATCGGGATTGATAACCACTTTTTTTGAGGTCACCGATTGTCTTGATTGACAATTTAGAAGCTGCTGTCAGCTCTTCATATTTTTTCACCATCTGTAGTTCTTCCTTCTGTTTTTCTTAAAATCTTCAAACACAATATTGCCCAATCCCTGCAAATCACTGTAATACGCATTCCCATTATTGGCTGCTGTAAAGTCTTTGACAAACTGCTTGAGGTATGGGTCTGATGCAATCATGAATGTGGTAATGGGAATATTCAATTTGCGACAACTTGCCGCTAGATTCATCGTCTTTTTTAAAATTTTCGGATCCAAACCGAAACTGTTCTTGTAATATTTGATCCCTACTTTCATGCAAGTAGGTTTTCCATCCGTAATCATGAAAATTTGCTTGTTCTGATTCTTTCGCTTGCGCAAAATATCCATAGCCAACTCCAAACCAGCAACTGTATTGGTATGATAGGGACCTACACTCAAGTAGGGCAAATCTTTGATTTCGATCTGCCATGCGTCATTGCCAAATACTATCACGTCGAGTGTATCCTTTTTGTACTTCTTCAAAATCAATTCTGACAAGGCCATCGCTACTTTCTTAGCAGGTGTGATCCGATCCTCCCCATACAAGATCATCGAGTGACTGATATCAATCATCAGCACTGTAGAGGTCTGAGTTTTATACTCATTGTCTACTACCTCCAAATCCCTCTCTGTCAAAGAAAACTCTCCTAAACCATTGTTGATCTGAGCATTGCGGATGCTATCCGTCATGGCAATATTGTCTGGAGAGTCTCCAAACTGAAAATCACGCATATCGACACTTTTCTCATCACCCTGACCTGTCACAAAAGTCTTGTGACTGCCATGTCCTGATTTTCTCAACTTACCAAAAATCTCCTCCAAAGCACTCTTTCTAAATGTACTCTCAGTCTTGGCGGTAATCTTTAATTTACCATCAGCAGGATCGTCCCTAAGTAAACCTTGTTTTTTCAGATCCTCAATAAAATCACCTATACCATACCCTTCTGTGGATATGCCATATTGTTTATCAAGGTTGGTCAGCCAGCTCAATGCTTCATTGGGATCTCCTGAAGTGATCAGTAGCAATTCTCGGAAAATATTCCAAAGACTATCGAATGTACTCTCGTTTTCGGTGTCTGGTGGAACAAAATCTGTAAAGCGATATCCTTGCATCTTGTAGATTTAATGTACTTACAATAAAACTAATATTAATGTTTAGGGTTTTGGTATTTATTGATTAATTTGAAAAAAATAATCGCACCATATTGATACACTGATGGCAGGAAGACGCCCCATATTTGCTTCACTTGTACATGACACGTATATGTTCATCAGAGATAGTACGTTCAAAATAATTTTGGAACCCAGCCCTGACAAGATAAAAAAGAAAAAGGCTAAAAGAAATGCTAAAAAAACAAAACCCCAATGATTGAATCACTGGGGTTTTGTTTGCTATTTACTTTTTTCAGGCATGGTTCTAAAGACCAAATCCCAAATCGGTGAACTCACACCAAAGGCTCGGTCTGGTTGCTTGTAGTGATGAATGCCATGGTGGACCCACCATATTTTCAAAGCATTTTTTGGTGGTTGAAACGCGTGTACCATATAATGTACCCATAGATAAGCCGCATATCCCATCAAAAAGCCAGGTAAAAATGCATATGCATAATCTCCCATGATCAAGCGATAAATCAAAAAGAACACAAACGATACCACAAGACTCACTGGTAACGGCATGGCCAATCGGTCTTTATCCCTAGGGTAATCATGATGTACTCCATGAGCAGTATACACGAATTTCTTTTTGGCAGGTGTATCTTCAGTCATGTGAAAAACATGACGATGCATCATGTATTCTATAAAGGTAAAAAACAGTAATCCGCCCAAAAATAACAGCATGGTAGTACCTACAGCAATACCCATCACAGCAACAGATTGATAGATCAAGTAGATTGATATCATCGAGAAGGCTGTAAGTGGTAAAGAAATATGTGTACGCGTTAATCTTTCGAGAAATGGATTGTTAAAAATCTTTCCCGTACCTGAGTTCCTAGGTTGATGTGATGTTTCCATATATGATTAAATATATGTTCAATTACGTTTTAATTCTAAAATGTGTTGTGGTAAAAATATTTTACTTCCTTTTCTAAACCAAGGTCTTTTTAAATTCTTCTATTGTATGTCTATAAAATTCTTCATACTTGGGCAGTATGTTTTTGATATCAAACTTCTTAGCTCTTGCCAGAGCACGGCTCTTGAAACCGGGCAAATTCTGATCATCCAAAATCTTGAGTGCTGCTGCAGCCATCGCGTCAATGTCTCCTACATCACATAAGTATCCTGAGTCTCCATCCTTATTTAATTCTGGCAAACCACCTGCATTGGTACTGACTACTGGGACCTCGCAAGCCATCGCTTCTAGAGCTGCCAATCCAAAGCTTTCCTTTTCTGAAGTCATCAAGAATAAGTCACTCACACTCAGCACTTCTTCCACAGCTTCCAATTTACCTAAAAACCTCACATCATCTCCATCCTTGCAGGCAATATCTCTAGACAATGTCTCGATATGTGACCTTTCAGGCCCATCCCCAACCAACAATAACTTGACAGGTATTTTTTCTCTCACTTTGCAGAATACTTTGACCACATCCTCTACTCTTTTTACTTTTCTAAAGTTAGAAGTATGTACAATCAATTTTTCTCCATTGGGGCAAATTGCCGTTTTAAAATGATCTTTCTTCTGTTTTTTGAATCGCTTTAGATCAATAAAATTGTGAATGACTTTTATATCCTTTTGTATATTGAAGAGACTTAAAGTATCCTTTCTCAAATCATCAGAAACAGAAGTAATCCCGTTGGACTGATTGATAGAAAATGTCACCACGGGTTCCAAAGAAGCGTCCTTACCTACTATGGTGATATCCGTGCCATGCAACGTCGTGATAAAAGGTATGTGATATCCTTCGGATTTTAAGATCTCTCTAGCCATGTATGCAGCTGATGCATGAGGGACAGCATAGTGCACATGAAAAATATCGAGCTCTTCATGCTTGGCTACATCCACCATTTTACTTGCCAATGCAATCTCATAAGGTGGGTATTGGAACAAAGGATAGGGCTTGATATCTACCTCGTGATAATACAGATTTTCGTTGAAAAAACTTAGCCTAGTGGGTTGAGAGTAAGTAATAAAGTGAATTTCATGTCCTTCTTTGGCGAGCGCCTTTCCCAGTTCGGTTGCCACTACTCCAGACCCACCATAGGTGGGGTAGCATACTATGCCTATTTTCATATATAATATTTTTGTACTCTACAGATGTAGTGTTGACCCAATCATGATCTAAAACCAAAAATGCGTTTACATCTCATGATTCACAACCTTATCCTCGGATAAAATTGACTCATACATCAAATCGTGAATCTTAGTACGTGTATTGTTGCGAATGAGTTTGTAATTCTGCGGATCTGGATAAATCCTGTTGGACAAAAATATGTAGACCATATCATACTCAGGATCTGCCCAAACGGACGTTCCTGTAAATCCAGTATGTCCAAAAGCCTGATCTGAAGCGTATTTGGAAGTATTCCCCACTGATCTGCGTGGCTTGTCCCAGCCTAGAGCTCTGCTGTATTTGACATTGTTTATTTCTGTAAATGTTTGTACCAATACACTGTCAAAAACCTGTTGCCCACCATAATAACCTTGTTGCAGCATCATTTCCATGTATTTAGCTAGATCATTACTATTAGAAAATAAGCCCGCATGACCACTCACTCCTCCCAGCAATGCCGCATTGCGATCATGCACTTGTCCCCTGAGCAGACTGTTGCGAAAACTACCGTCCAATTCAGTTGGTGCAATTTGACTCTCTGGAAAAAAACGCAACGGATTGTACAAAGTGTGATCCATCGAAAGAGGAGCAAAAACCAAGCTGTCCACCAAATGATCTATCGTTATTTTTTCTCTCTCCTCCACTATATCTTTCATGATCATAAAACCTAAATCACTGTATAAATAGCGGTAGGTACTGTCTGAATTTTTTAGACTGTTGAATGAGGATTGTCCTATCCAGGTGCTAATAGAGTCGGACCAATTGATTTTGGAATACTCGTATTTATTTCTTTTCAAGGATTTCTTGTAAAAAAAGTCTGCACTGTCTGCAATGTAGGAGGCATGTTGCCAAAACGGTATATAAGATTTCAACCCTGCCTGATGCGACAACAAGTCTGTTAGCCTCAAATTTGATTTATCCGAAACCCTATACCTATCAGAATAATCACCCAAGCGTCCATTGAGATCCAGTCCACCATGTGCCACTTCATTCATAATAACAGGTACAGTCACAGTAGTCTTGGTCACTGATGCTATGTCATACAGATAGTCCCATTTGACCTCCTCCAAACTATCATAAGTCAAGTAGCCAAATGTCTTGCTATATACCACGGCCCCATTTTTAACCATCAATATTTGACAACCCGGAAAGGACTGCTCGCGAATATCATATACTACCAAACTGTCTATCATCGCCAACTTGGACACATCCACTCCTAATAATGACGGATCGATGTAACTCAGTCGACGAAGAGATTCCCGTGGTACACCTAGTCTTTTGCCACTCAAGGTCAGGTATGAAGGCAACTGACCCTTGATATCCATCGCCCCAAATACCATCTGCACCATGACATTCATGGTAGCCATGCTCATGTCTGGCGACCACATCAATGTGGACAATTGATCCAAATACCTGATATTAGACTGAGCACCTTGATACAAGACCCCCACCTGATGGTAGTCTTCGAGGAGTAGCAAACGCTCCAGATAAACCTGAATGTCTCGCAAGTGTATCACACTGGATAAATCCACTAGTAAATTGCTCTTGGCAGGAAACAGCCTCAACAACGAATCCACTGGAAGTAGTAGTTGTGACAAATCCATTTTGTGGCTGGATTTGTACAAGTCAGTCATATGATAAAACTCCTTCTTGTTCCTACTGCTAGAAAATGAGTAAAACTGATTGCTGCGCAGATCTCGAATAGGAAAATAGTCCTTGTCATCCTTGACCAAAGTAACTGTAGCAGTAGTAAATTGATAGGCTAGTTTAGCAAACAACTTTTCAGAAAATGGCTCAATGACTGGTTGA
Source organism: Reichenbachiella agarivorans (assembly GCF_025502585.1). Taxonomy (NCBI): domain Bacteria; kingdom Pseudomonadati; phylum Bacteroidota; class Cytophagia; order Cytophagales; family Reichenbachiellaceae; genus Reichenbachiella; species Reichenbachiella agarivorans. The sequence goes on from NZ_CP106679.1 coordinate 45,294, forward strand.
ATAGATTCCAGTTGGTGCCACCTATCATAGTATCTCTTGACGGCTTCCTTGAAGTAGGATTTTTTCATCACTTCACTATCCAAGAGTTGATTCAATATCTGATGACTAGACATATGTTCATTGACTACCAATGCACTCATCCCCAATACCCATTGATTTTTTTTACTATCTAGCAAACTTCCCATTTCGAAAGTTTCTATGATCAATCCATCAAAATCTGTTTCTCTCAAAAAGCGTCTTCGCAATTTTTTCTTGGTCAATGCCTCATCAGCTATGGCACGTGACTCCAACCAATCCACTTTGGTCCAGTTGATTTCATCCTGATACTTACCAATAAATTCGGCACAATCATTACCAAACGATAAGTGAATCCCTCGATCTTGCAAGGTCTGTAGGTACTGTAGCACCTTACCAGCTTCTGCATCTCCATAGTAGCTAGGGAATCGATCAAAATGCAACAACCCCACACCCATCCCATGCAACAGTGAGGCATTATTCTCAGCCAATTGCTTGACCATGACATTATCCCTGAGACACTCCACTACTTCGTCATCAGGCAATGATTCCAGTTGTCCAAAAGGTAGTTCGAACACGCCTTTGGCTTTGGCGACAAAGAGGGGTGGCGTTTCTGCTACATGCTGAATATTTTGAATCCACTCACGTACTGCCTCATAATTGCCATCGCTAAGGTAAACAGCACCAATACCATAGGTTAAAATCAACCCTTCGAGAGCAACTCTCTGGTTGTAATCTCCAAAATCTTGAAAATCATAGTAGATGACAGGGAGGTGTGATTTACTCTTGTTCCACGCGATATACATAGAATCTCTGTCTGCTGAATTCTCTAAGTCTCCGCAGGTTGCATCCCATGACAGACAGGAAAGGAGTAAAAAGATTAACCCAACCCGTGCGATGAAAGGACGTAATAAATTATATTCTAAGTAAGTTTGCATACCAACAATGAATATCTACTACAGGTGGGTGGATAGTAATAAAAAGATTTTTTGTAACAATCACAATCAATGTGACAACAAAAAACTTACATAAACAGTGCCATAAACTATTAACGACAAGAAATTCAATCGCGTATTATGAAATTTCCTTCTTTCATAAAAACCACCAAATACAGTCAATTTAGCTACGAGCCTCGCTATTATGATCCTATCAAGGAAGAAATAGACACCAAAATGAAAGCTGCCCGTGCCAGACAAGCAGGCATTGATGCAGGTGATTCTTCCATGGAATACAAGTCAAGTATTTCAGCGGCATTTGGCAAGAGGGAAAAAAAATCTAACCAAACATCTATCGTCCAATTGCTACTGGCAGCAGCCATATTTGGCGTTGTGGTAGGATGGTTGTTCGTTGGCAATGACGTGTTCTACATTTTTCTGGTGCTTTCTCCATTGTATTTTTATTTTCGACTCAAAAAGAAAAAATCACCTACACATTAATGCAAGACATCATTCACTTATTGCCTGATGCAATTGCCAATCAAATAGCTGCGGGTGAAGTCGTCCAACGTCCAGCGTCCGTTGTAAAGGAATTGCTCGAAAACAGTATTGATGCGGAGAGTAGCAAAATTCAGCTAATCGTATCTGATGCAGGAAAAAATCTGATTCAAGTCGTGGATGATGGCAAAGGCATGAGCGAAACGGATGCCCGTATGAGTTTTGAGCGACATGCGACATCTAAAATCCGAACCTCGCAGGATTTGTTCAATATCCGCACGATGGGTTTTCGTGGAGAAGCTTTGGCATCTATTGCGGCAGTAGCTCGCGTCGAACTCAAAACCAAAACCGAATCGAAAGAACTAGGCACCTCTATCTTGATAGAAGCCTCAGAAGTGAAACATCAGTCACCAGACACGATGAACAAAGGCACGTCTATAGCAGTGAAAAACCTATTCTTCAACGTACCTGCCCGAAGGAATTTCCTCAAAAGCAATCCTGTAGAAATGCGCCACATCATAGACGAGTTTCAAAGAGTCGCTCTAGCCAATCCTCAGGTCAGCATGCATCTCACGCAAAACGACAAGGAAATCTACAACGCCCCAGGAGGAAAACTAAGTCAGAGAATCGTCCACCTCTTTGGAAAAAACTACCAAAGCCAGATGATCGCATGTCATGAAGAAACAGAATGGCTCAAAATCACTGGATATATAGGTAAACCCGAGCATGCCAAGAAGACAAGAGGAGAACAATTCTTTTTTGTGAACAATCGGTTTATCAAAAGTGGCTATTTGAACCATGCTGTTCAGGGAGCGTTTGAGGGATTAATCAAAGACGATCAGCACCCGTTTTACGCCCTGTACTTAGAGATGGATCCTGCGCGTATTGACATCAACGTACACCCAACCAAAACAGAGATCAAATTTGAAGATGAAAGGAGTGTCTATGGCATCATCAAATCTGCTGTAAAACAGGCTTTGGGCACACACAACGTGACTCCTTCATTGGATTTTCATACAGATGTCAATTTTGAGAATTTCGCAGTACATAGCTACAAATTCGAGTCTGGCACTGCTACCAAGGACAAAAGTTATGGCAATTTCAAGTCTATAGACCATCAACAAGGCAAATCAGCCAGATGGGAAAGTCTCTATGAGAGCGCTATCAATGAATCTACCCTGTCTCCAGCCGAAATCCGACAAGAAGAAATGGCTGGTTTTGATCAAAACAAGGCGGATGACCGACAGGAAAAAGTGCAAATGGAAATCTCTTCTCAGATGTCTACCGCACAGGTCAATACGTCAGACCCCATACTCATGCACGAAAAATACGTGATGAAGCAGGTCAAGTCTGGCGTCATGATATTGGATGCTGTACTGGCACATGAGCGAATCCTCTACGAGAAGTACAAACATACACTCAGCAACAAGACAGGGATGTCCCAGAAATGTCTATTCCCTGTCCATTTAGAGCTCAGTCCTGGCGACTTCTCATTGGTCATGGAATTGGAAAGCGAAATCTCTGCATTAGGATTTGAATTTGAAATATTCGGAGGGCATAGCATCTCCATCAATGGTGTGCCTGCTGATGCCCAAAACATCAACGAAAAGGAATTGTTGGAAGGATTGATTGAACAGTTCAAGTTCAACAAATCCGAACTTTCACTCAACAAACAAGAAAACATTGCCAGATCCATTGCCAAGAGATCTGCGAGTCGTACGAAAATTTCCAAAGAAATCGTCGAACTCAAAAGTCTCATCGATCGTTTGTTTGCCTGCGATCAACCCAATTATACTCCTAATGGTACTCCTACATTTGTTATCTTAGGGCTCGAAAAAATTGTAGAATTTTTTAAGTACAAATAAATGTTCAATCTGACACCCATGGTCAAAAACATCCTGATAATCAACATCGGGATTTTCTTAATAGGCTCTTTGCTCAAGCTAGACTTGTCGCACCTCTTTGGTGTACACTACATATTCTCGTCTGGTTTTTTTATTTTTCAATACGTCACCTACATGTGGTTGCATGCCAGTTTCATGCATGTACTGAGCAACATGTTTGCTGTACTGATATTCGGACCTATGCTGGAGAGAGTTTGGGGATCCAAAAAATTCCTTATTTTCTACCTGATCACAGGTATCGGTGCTGGTCTACTCTATGGAGTGGCTGACACGATCGAAAAAAACAACCTGAGCAACGCCAAAGAGCAGTTTGTAGACAACCCCAACCCTGAGGACTTTTACATTTACATCCATAATTACAACCGAGGTTATGACATGGTCAAGTTAGGAGACTTTGCAGATCAGTATTACGAGCATGCGGATGATCTCAGCTACACCAGTCAGGCAGTGTCAATCGTCAATAGAATGTACGAAGACATGGTCAACATACCTATGGTAGGGGCATCAGGGGCGGTTTTCGGCATACTGATGGCCTTCGGCATGCTCTTTCCCAATACTCAATTGATTCTGCTATTTCCTCCCATACCCATCAAGGCAAAATATTTGGTGTTTTTCTATGGAGCTTATGAACTTTATTCGGAAATTAACAGGAGTGGAACAGACAATGTCGCCCATTTGGCACACTTGAGTGGTATGCTCATTGCCTTTGTCCTACTGAAGTACTGGGCAAGAAACGGACGTGATTTTTATTAAATAATAGACGATATATCTATGGATAATTTACTTGATGATTTCAAAAACGCATGGAGGAGACCAAACAATGCTCTGCCGCAAATCATCATTATCAATGTGGTTATTTTTCTGGTACTAGCAGTACTTAACATTTTCGGGAAAATCGCAGGTGTAGAGTTTATTTCGAATTTTGTGTACGATCAGTTTAGCATCCCTCCTGCTTTTGCAGATTTCATTCAGCGACCATGGACGCTTATCACTTATGCTTTCGCGCATAGCCTGAACAGCATTTTTCATATCCTGTTCAACATGCTCGTTTTGTACTGGTTTGGCAAATTAATCGTTGAGTATCTGGGCAATCAAAAACTCATCAACCTATACGTACTTGGTGCACTGGCGGGTGGCATTATCTATCTCTTAGTTTACAATTTGATCCCCTACTACATCGACAGGTCCAATTTCCCAGGAATGGTAGGAGCCTCTGCGGCAGTCTATGCCATCACGTTAGCAGCAGCAACCCTACTACCCAATTACACCTTTTATCTGATGTTTTTAGGCCCTGTCAAGATCAAGTACATCGCAGGATTCTATATCTTGATTTCGTTTTTGGGTACTGTGGGAGGCAATGCTGGAGGCAATATAGCACATTTGGGAGGTGCTTTTATCGGCTATGTCTATATCAAGCAGTTGCAATCTGGAACGGACTGGGGTCTATGGATTGGTGGCGTGATGTCATTTTTCAAGAGCTTGTTTACCAAACAAGCTCCTATCAAAGTGTCTCACAAGAGAGCTAAAACGGAAAATCGAAGCGCTACAACTAGTAAGACTACATCAAGCACAGGACACAACATCGCCAACCAAGCGGAGATTGATGCGATTTTGGACAAAATATCGCAATCTGGCTATGAAAGCCTGAGCAAAGAAGAAAAGCAAAAACTATTTAATGCTAGTAACAAGAGTTGAATACGAGAGTAGAATTAAGAACCAAGAGTCAAGACAGAAAGTGAATCAGTTTTGTAGTCCTCGCTCCAATCCTGTGTCTTGGTTCTTTATCTAATGTAAAAAATCATTCAGTTTCTACCTCTTCTTCTATTTCAGAGAGAGGTTTCAAGTTATCAGGAATTTCTTCTTCCTCTGCGTCGTAAGGGTAAACTTCCACCACATTGGTTTTTGCTATTGATGGAATTTCGAAAGGCACTAGCATAGAATTCAAACTATCACTCACTCGATCAAAGGCATGCTTTAGGTCTTCAGCATTCACTAAGAAGTAGGTGTTTACATTTACTTCCTTGCCACTATCACCATCTACACTAGAGTAAGTCACTTTTGCCTTGTACCAATAATCAGCATCTTCAAAATGGATTAATTCACCGATGTTGGTTTTGGAGATATTGGTAACGGCAAACTCGCCACTGACATCTCGCTCCATCGCAGCATAAATACGCGACTCAGCCTCAGTATAACTCATGGCATCCACCAAGAAAACATCTGTGGTTTGTTTCATGATTCCTTCGTCATTCACCTTACCATACTTCACTTTGCACGAATACCATATTTTCATTCTTGTAGCTTATTAATTTAATAAATTGATTTTGCAGGACTCAAAAGTAGACCTTAGCAAAGCTAAATTCCAACAAACTTAAAATCATCAGCAAACTATTTTCTATTTTTACTCTTCACAAAATGAAAATCAAACAGTTATGAGAATAATTTTCTTTGCTCTATTAATTATCAGCTTCAACAGCTTAGCTCAAGTCGGTGGTGTATTTCCAGACATGGCAACAGAATCCCTAACCAACAACATGATTGATCTCCCTTCTCAAATCAAAGGTAAGTATGCTTTGATCGGCTTGGCCTATTCCAAAAAGGCAGAAGAAGATTTGCAACACTGGTTTTCACCAGTTTACAACAACTTCATTCACAAATCAGAGACACCTAATCCATTTAAGTTTGAATATGACATCAATACATACTTCATTCCTATGCTCACTGGCGCCAAAAGACCTGCCTATAAAAACACAATGAAAAAAGTGCAGGAAACTGTTGACCCTAGGCTTAGACCACATGTATTGTTTTATGAAGGAACTATGAATCAATACAGAAACCTGCTCAAACTAGAGGAATCTGATCTACCCTACTTTTTCATATTAGATCCTGATGGCGTGATCATTCATACTGCACAAGGAAGGTACACGGATAAGAAGATGCAAGAAATCATCAATGCCCTCGCTCCCTCACTTAAAAACTAAAGTACAATTCACACAATTGGAAAAGCGTGTAATGATAGCATCCAACTTATAGTACGGACTTTCTTATAAACACAGAATAAAAAAAGCTGGCTAATGTCAGCTTTTTTTATGCACTTATATCAAGAATCTACAATTCGTTCATTAATCATGAAAAAAAATAAAAATATTATACAACCGTTGCATGTAATATAAAATATTATACACATATTTGCTTATTAACTAACTAAATATCAATTAGATGAAACTTATAAAAGCAGTATTAGTAGTATTTACCATCCTCACTTTAGCATCAGCTTGTAGCCAGGAAGAAGATTTGGTTTTCCCATCTATTGACACGAAAGAAGCAACTGGTGGTGCGAGTGGAGACAGAGATAACGGAAAAACACCTCCTGTCCCTTCTAATTAGAATCAACCAGACATTACTCTAGCTAAAAACATGACAAGAACTAAATAATCAAAAGATGAAATTTATAAAAGCAGCATTAGTAGTATTTACCATCCTGACTTTAACATCAGCTTGTAGCCAAGAAGAAGATTTGATACTCCCATCTATTGACACGAAAGAAGCAACTGGTGGTGCGAGTGGAGACAGAGATAACGGAAAAACACCTCCTGTCCCTTCTAATTAGAATCAACCAGACGTTACTCTAGCTAAAAACATAACAAGAACTAAATAATCAAAAGATGAAATTTATAAAAGCAGTATTAATAGCATTTACCATCCTTACTTTAGCATCAGCTTGTAGTCAAGAAGAAGATTTGATTTTACCATCTATTGACACGAAAGAAGCAACTGGCGGTGCTAGTGGAGATAGAGACAACGGAAAAACTCCTCCAATTCCTTCTTGATTTTACAATTCTTTAAAAAGAATACAAAGCAATAAAGGTAAATTAAGTAGAATTCTTCCTCTACTTAATTTACCTTTATTGCTATGAAGAAAAAAATTGGTCTCTTTTCGCTTCTTTTTTTAATGGGGTCAATTGCCTGTATTTATTTTTTTAGAGGTAAGACAGGCTCTTTACCTATAGACTTGAAAGAATCAAGTAATAGGATGATTGGGGGTCAATATGATTCTGCCATTTTTTATGCGAAGAAGATAATAGCTAATTCAAACAGTGCTTACAATCAGCTTTACGCATTCAGCATCATAGGATATAGCTGGTTTGAACAAGGAGAATTAGATTCTGCTTTATTCTATTATTCCAAGGCTTTAACATTTGAAAGCACAACCAATCCAGGGCTTAAAGCAAGTTCTTTGAACATGATTGGTTTAATTCTTCAAGAAAAACAAACTCACGATAAATCCATCAAGTATTTTAGAGAATCCATATCTCTTTATGAAACAATAAATAGTAAACAGTTACCAATCGTTTACTACAACCTTGCCTACAACCAAAGTCAAACCAACAACATAGAATGCATAGAATCGTATTACAAAGCACTGGAATACGCTTCTGATTTTAAAGATTTAAAATATGAAGCATACTGCCTTTCGGACCTCGGCAATCTCATGCTAGAGACTAAAAACTACAATTCTGCGATAGAATACTTCCTTGCCTCACTCGATAATGAATATGCCAAAAATCATCCAAGAAGAAAAGCGGTAGCTCTACAGGGATTAGGGGAATCAGAATTTTACACCAGAGACTACAGTAGCGCCAAAGTACATGCCTTGGAAGCCTTGAAACTCAAAATGGAAAACGGGTATGAAGAGTTTCTTTTTACGTCATATTTGTTACTGGGTCGTATTTACAGAGAAACGAATGAACTAGAAGAAGCGGAAAACAATTTCAAGAGAGCAATTATTTATTATCCTTACAACGAACGCAATAAAAAGAACGTGGCTGTTTTTAAGGAATTGGGAGATGTAGAACTTCAGCTTGGTAAACTCAAACAAAGTGAATACTACAATCAAATTCATTTTGAAGAACTGGAAAGGCAATTGGACGAAAGAAAACAAGCACACAATCTAAAAATAATTGCCATCTAAGAATGTGCTTCCATACCTTAAGCTAAGACTTCTTTGGAATCTTGCTCGTATTGATACACCAAACTAGCCGCTCCAACTATGGCAGCATTGGCACCTTCTAGCTGTGAAGGCAGGATCTTGACCTCTGCTTTGTAAATATTGAGCATATTGGCATCCATGTACTTCTTGGTAGGTTCAAAAATCAAATCACCCGCAGATGCCAATCCTCCAAAAAGAAAAACCGCCTCAGGATTAACAATAGAAACCATGTTGGCCAATTGACGGCCTAGAATTTTACCCGTAGTAACAAATGCTTTCTTGGCAATTTCATCTCCATCCAATGCGGCCTGCGCAATATCCTTTGCTTCTAATTGATCGAAAGGCACAGCACTCAATCTACTTTGCTCCCCCTGACTGGCTAACAAATGAAGATAGGTTCTTTTGATCCCAGTGGCTGAAACATAAGTCTCCAGACATCCTTTCCTTCCACATTTACAGGCACGACCTCCTCCCTTGCCCTTGATCAATACATGTCCTAGCTCGGCAGCAAGGCTCTCAGCACCTATCAGCAACCGTCCTCCTGTGACTATACCACTTCCGAGTCCTGTTCCCAGTGTAATCATCACAAAATCCTTCATCCCCTTTGCAGCACCAAAGATCATCTCACCCATAGTGGCGGCATTGGCATCATTGCTTAACACCACTGGCACATTCAGCTCAGCTGTCAACAACTCCACGAGAGGTAAGCTACCCTTCCATGGCAAATTAGAAGCATCTGTGATGCACCCAGTGTAGAAATTTCCTCCTGGTGCCCCCACTCCCACTCCTGCAATTTCATAATCAGGATAGGCTAGTAACCATTGCTTAACAATTTTGCTCAGCGTAGTGATAAACTCTGCAAATGTGTGCTCTCCTGTTGTACTGATTTTTTCTTCAATTATCACCTCCCCTAAGGAATCGACAAGTCCCAACTTGGTACCTGTCCCTCCTATATCTATTCCTACAATCAGACGCTTCATCCCTTCCTTCGTTTAGTTCAAATTGAGCTTGCTCATTACTTTAAACAATGCTACCGTACCCACTGTAGCAACAATAGCCAATATGATCCCTTGCAGCATGTTGCCATATACGAATCCCCCAATCGCAAAAAGAGAAGAATATATCACAGTACAACCAATAAATATCAACAGTACCTGTCGTGGCATTTGCCAAACAACCCCCTCATTGTCATCACAAGGCTGACCATCAGCAATGGCTTCATCCACTACTTTTTTCCATCCTGGCCCACCTGGCTTGGTCAATTTATAAAATGCTCTGAGTACTTCTTTATCCTCTGGAGCAGTAAATAAAGCAGTTGCTAGCCATGTCACCGTAACAGCTCCTGTAGTAATTAGAATCTTCATGGTCATCCCATCCAGTAGCTCTGTGGCCACCATCGCATCATCAACAAACAATGTCAATACAACCGCCATAACAGTTGCCAGAATCATCGCAACAATCTCAGTAAGTGCGTTGATTCTCCACCAAAACCACCTCAGGAGATAAATTGCACCTGAACCTGCTCCTGACAACAAGAGAATATTGAAAGCGTCAGTGGCATTGTCCAAAATAGTCAGAGACAAAGTACCTGCCAGAATCATCAATACTACAGTTGTCATTCTACCCATGGCCACCATTTGCTTTTCGGTTGCATCAGGCTTGGCAAATCGCTTGTAAAAATCATTGACAAAATAAGATGAACCCCAGTTGAGATGAGTACCTATTGTGGACATGTAAGCAGCTATAATAGAAGCAACCACCAGACCCAACCATCCAGTGCCCAATTTAGACAGCATCACAGGGTAGGCAATATCATCCTTGAGATAGGTAGGGTCAATGTTTGGGAACTCAGCTTGAATAGAAGCCATGTCGGGATAAATAACAATAGATGCAAGTGCCACAATGATCCATGGCCATGGTCTCAACGCATAATGAGCGAAGTTGAAAAGCAAGGTAGCTCCCACTGCATTTTTTTCATCTTTGGCAGAAAGCATGCGTTGAGCGATGTAGCCTCCTCCACCTGGTTCTGCACCAGGATACCACACCGCCCACCATTGCACTGCAATTGGAAATAACAACAATGGAACCCAAACAGAAGGATCTGTAAAATCTGGTATAACACTCAATTTGGACTGAACAGCTGGATGCGTGATCAAATTGGCTAAACCGTTAACCTCTGGTTGTTGCAGTGCAACATAGGCTGCATAGACAGCTCCAAACATAGCAATACCATACTGAAAAAAGTCTGCCCATACTACCCCTTTTATTCCTCCCAAAGAGGCATACAACACCACAACAATCGATGCACCCACTACAATCACCCAAGGCTCTAATCCTAGCATGACCCCACCAATTTTAATGGCCGCCAAGGTCACTGAACCCATGATCAGGCAGTTGAAAAATACACCTAGGTAAATAGCTCTAAAACCTCTGAGGAAAGATGCTTTTTTACCTCCATATCTGATTTCATAAAATTCTAAATCTGTATTGACAGCTGATTTTCTCCACAGACGAGCGTAAATAAATACTGTAACCATACCAGTGATCAAAAATGCCCACCAAGCCCAGTTTTTCACTACACCATTTTCTCTGACAAAACCTGTAACCAAATTGGGTGTATCTGCAGAAAAGGTACAGGCTACCATAGAAATCCCTAGCAACCACCAAGGCATACCTCGTCCTCCTAGAAAAAACTCACTAGAACTTTCCCCAGCAGAGAGTGAGGCCTTCCAACCAATCCCTAATACAATGAGGAAAAACACCCCAATAATCACCCAATCTATCGTCTCTAATAACATAATTCAGAATTCAAATTTTAAACTGATTAACCTCAAACCTACGCATTACTATGCATAAGCCCTCATAGTATTTGTCACCTAGTAGTGGTAGCGCACGAAACCTTCAATAGCCTCATACTCTGGTAGACCTAACACGTCATATTCTTTAGCGGTAGCTCTGTTTCGATCTTCTGATCTCTGCCAAAACTCACGATCGTCTTCTCCTTGAAACACTACCCCATCTTTTTGAGATTGGTGTCTCCAAATAGCTACCCTTTTCTTCATTAGTTCCTCTGGGCTAATAGGCACAGCCATTTCGATCTCGTCGATTGGAAACTCATGCCAAGCACCTCTGTATAACCACATCCAGCAGTCTTTCATGAATTTCTCAGGCTTCAATTGTTCCACGGCAGCAAATATCCCTTTGAGACAAACCTCGTGCGTACCGTGTGGATCCGCCAAATCACCTGCTGCGTATATTTGATGGGGCTTTATTTCTTCAATCAGATCCTTGATGATTTTGACATCTGCATCACCTAAAGGATTCTTCTCAACTTTTCCTGTTTCATAAAAAGGCAAATCTAGATAATGCACTTGACTGTCAGGGATTCCATAGTATCTACAAGCACTGATAGCCTCTCCTCTACGGATCAATCCTTTGATCTTTCTTACATCTACAGGCAGTACATCTTTGTTGGTATTGGATTTGAGTTGTTTGAACAACTTATCAAACACCTTGTCATCGGCCTTTTCGCCAGCAGCATACTCATACAAGTTTTTGGCAAACTCGGCGAAACGATAAGCTTCATGATCTGCAACAGCAATATTTCCTGATGTTTGGTATGCCACATGTACTTCGTGTCCTTGATCTACCAATCTCAAGAAAGTGCCACCCATGGAGATCACATCATCATCTGGATGAGGAGAGAAAATAATGATTCGCTTCTTAGCTGGATTAGCTCTTTCTGGTCTGTGGCTATCATCCGCATTGGGCTTACCTCCTGGCCAGCCAGTGATAGTATGTTGGAAATGGTTGAACATTTTGATATTCACTTGATACGATCCCCCTTCACCCAGAATATTTGACATGCCATTGTCATTGTAGTCTCTGTCGGTCAATTTGAGTATTGGTTTTTTCACTTTTTGACTCAACCATACGACTGCCTTTCTCTTCAATGCCTCAGTCCATTCGCATTCGCCAACTAGCCAAGGAGTTTGTATCCGAGTGAGGTTCAAAGCTGCCGATTCATCCATTACAAAAGAGACATCCTTGTGTTGCTGGAGGAAAGTAGCTGGCACATCAGATGACATTTCACCCTCAACTGTTTTCTTTACGATCTCAGCTTTTTTCATTCCCCAAGCTAGAATCACGACACGCTTGGCATTGAGGATCGTACCCACACCCATGGTCACAGCTTTGGTAGGCACATCAGCCATGCTACTAAATGCAAAGGCGTTGTCTTGAATGGTAAGGTGATCTAGTGTGATCATTCGGGTCAAAGAATTGATCTTAGAACCAGGCTCATTGAATCCAATGTGACCTGTACGTCCAATTCCTAAAAGCTGGAAATCCAAGCCTCCGTAGCTCTCAATTTTTTCTTCATACTGAGTACATGCCTCTGACATGTGCTCGTAGGGAACTTTACCATTAGGGATGTTGATATTCTCGGCAAGGATGTCCACATGATCGAAAAGATGGTGATGCATGAAATAGATGTAACTCTGAACATCTGACTTGCTGAGTCCGTAGTACTCATCGAGATTGAATGAAACCACATTTCGAAAACTCAAGCCTTCTTCCCTGTGCATGCGAATCAGTTCTTTGTACACTTTGATAGGTGAAGAACCCGTAGCTAGCCCTAGCACACACTTTTCATTTTTTTCTGTCTTGTACCTGATCAATGCAGCGATTTCGTGCGCTACAATTTTAGATGCCTCTTCGGCATCTGTGAATATCTCTGAATGAATTTTTTCAAATTTGGTGGATTCCAAAGTACTCCACTCTTTTCGGCTGATTCGCTTCATCTTAGGTCTCTCTTCTGTTGTGATCATGACTTTTCAAACTCTCTAAATGTACGAAAAACTAGCCGGATCTTAATTGACAATTTTGACTAAAAATGCTTCGCTAAAACTAAAATCCGGCTTTGTTTTCTCTCTAAACTCTAAAAGTATCAACTACTAATAATTAATTAAAACTAGCTCTATTCAGCAGGCTTACGAAAAAAAATAGCTAAAGCGGGAGCTTTTAAAGCTAAACGACTAGGATACAAATATAAGCAAATAAATAAAATGTGTGCGCGCACACTATAATAAATAAAAAGAGTCATGTTGCCATGACTCTTTTTATTATCAACTAATCTGTAATTACTTACTTAGACCACCAGTGCTTTCTGCCTTCATGGTCTTGGCTAGCTACTGCTGCATAGTTGTCTGGATTTAATATTTTTTGCGAAGTAGGGTACTTCACTCTTTGTACAGGTGTTCCTGCTGGTACATTGGTATTCAACTGAACACCATAGTCCACAACAGGAAGTCCCAATCTTCTCAAATCAGCCCATGCTTCCCATCCATTGTCAGGATATCCACCAAGATACTTCTGAGCCATAACTTTCTCTAAGTCAGTACCTTTTCCGTCTCCCCATGATGCAGAAATCCCCATACCGTTTTCTTCTCCAGAAGCCAAATAGGTAGCAGATGAGCTAAGTCCCCAGTACTCAAATGAAGCAGCTACTCCGCTTTCGTAAGCTGATTGAGCTGTTACACCCATATTCCAGCCGTTCAATGCACCTTCTGCTCTCAAGAACCAAACCTCCGAGATCGGCATAATCGTCCATGTACGGTTGTTATCTCCATTGAATTCACCTCTCAATGTCACGTTGATACGAGAGTTGTTTTGTGCAAAATTGGATGGATCAGCTCTTTCGGTAGCATTCAAGCCTGCAGCAATTCCAGCCCATCTGCCATCAAAACCTTCAGCTCTGTCTACAGTATTTTGATCAGATGTACCAAAGATAATCGTCGCTCTAGGATCAACCATCGCTGGATAGTTGATAGCAGCAGCTCCTACGTCAGCTGTATTAAATGCCAACCCGCCGATACCAATTGTCAAGTCATAAAAAGTCTTGCTCATAGCAACACCGTTACCTGGACCCCACCAGAAATAGTAGTTGTAGCTATAGCCCTCGCCCCAAAGCTGCGTGTTAGCATACATAGTAGGCATATTGGCAAGACTCTCTAATACACCTCCAGCTACTGCTGCTTCGGCGTGCGTCTTGGCCAAAGCTGCGTCTACACCAGATACTCTCATCGCCAATCTCAATCTCAACGAGTTGCCAAATTTGCTCCACTTGGCCAAATCACCGTTGTAAATTGGGTCGCTAAACATAGCCAAATCAGGATTTATGCTTGAAACAGCCTCTTCCAATTGGCTCAGCATATCTTTGTAAATACTCTCTTCAGTGTCATAAACACCATCTATGACATTTGAATATGGAATATCTCCCATCAAATCAACCGCACGATGTGTGATCCACACTCTCCAGATTTTCATGACAGCCACGGAATTCACATAACTCTCATTGTCACCATACTGATTAATAAGGATACTAAGAGAATTGAACCATCTGTAGTGGTTGTCCCAGTAGAGTGACGTCCATCCGTCTTCTGAGTTTCCTTGGTAGGAACCAAAACCAGTACCTGTATAATACTGAGCAAACATGTCTACATACAGGTTATGAATCCTTTGGTGTAGTTCTGCTGCAAGGCATGCTTCCTTAAACACACTACCTACTTTGAGACCTGGATCGACATTTTCAGCCAATGGATTGTTGGGGTCTGTATTTAATTCTTCCCAGTCCGAACATGCACTGAACATCAAGGTCAATGCAAGTACACTTGTTAATATTTTTACTTTCATGATATCCGTATTTTAGAATTGAAGTTTCAAATTAAAGCCTATTGTGGCAGTTCTAATTGCACTGTAGGCTTCCGCTCCTTGTTGGTTAGAGGTGGTATAAGCATACGGAGGTATTCCGTTTAGTTTGCTACCAAATGTTGCTAGGTTTCTACCTACCAGACTCAAAGAAGCACCACGGATACCTGAGTTTCCAAACTTAGAAGATGGAATACTGTATCCCACTGTAAGTTCTCTAAGGTTAACTTCTGATTTGTCATATACCCACTCCGAATCAATTGTAGAAAGTGATGTCCAATACTGCTGAGCAGTCATGGTTCCAGTCATCTCAGCACCATTGGCATCTACGCCAGTGATAGTGTATTCGGCTCTGTCGTTTTCAGCAGTCACTGCACTAGTACCTGCTGCTGCTGCTTGTGAGTTTGTGAGTGAATAAATATCACCACCTTTCATGTAATCAAATAAGATAGAGAATGAAACAGTACCGAAATCACCTGTATAGCTAGCTGACCCTGTGATACCAGCATTCCAATCTGGGTTGAAATTACCCATTTTCACTCGCTCAGTGCTTCTCTGAAATTGACCATCTCCATTCAATATCAATTGACCATTGTCATCTTTCAAGAAGGTGTAGCCATAGATATCTCCATAAGCTCCGCCTTCTTCAGCCACTACCTGTACCAAACCATCTCCGATCAAATAGGTATCTAGACCTTCATGAAGTTCGATGATTTTATTGATGTTTTTCGCCCAGTTCAAACCAACATTGGCTTTGAATGCCTGAGTATTCACCAAACCGATATTCAAACCTACTTCGTGACCTGAGTTTTGCATGTTTCCAGCATTGACCATTTCATGTGTAAAACCTGTAGCAGGATTGACAGGAATAGGCATAATTTGATCTACAGTATTGTTGTGATAGTAGGTATATGCCAGAGTGAATCTATTGTTGAACAAGTTCAAATCTGCTCCAACCTCTTTTGATTTAACCAACTCTCTTTTCAACTCATTATTCGGCTTAGTAGTAGGCTGAGCTGCACCTGATTGAGTGATTGTATTGGTCAATTGCAACGAATATGGTTCTGCGTCCTTACCTGCTACAGCATATGATCCACGTACTTTTGCCAAACTTATCCATGATGGTATCCCATCGAAACTGTCAGAAATCACCCAGCTCAAACCGATCGATGGGTAGTCATAGTTTCTATTGTCCTCTGGCAAGGTAGATGACCAGTCAATTCTTTCAGTAATATCAAGGAACAACATCTCTTTGAATGACAACTGTGCCATACCAAACACAGAGTTCATAGATTTTCTGTAGATGTATTCTGCAGCATCTTTGTCTGATGAGTTGTTGATAGAATAAAAATCAGGGACAACTAGACCATTGGCGCTAGAGGTTTGAGAGTAACTCTTAGCCTCCAATAAATTACCTCCCAATGTCATGCTAAATTTTAATCCTCCTGTAATCTCTATAGGCTTTAACATCCCCATAAACTCAACGTTGGTTTCTGTAGAACTCGTAAGAATTTGTTTTACATCACCAGAATTAAACCAATATGGAACACCTGTACCTAATTGATCTCTTTGTCTCATGTCATAATGATCCATACCATATCTCACATGGAAGGTCAAGTGATCACCTAGATTGTAGATCAATTTTCCATAACCAATGAATCTATTTCTAGCATCCTCGTTGGTATTGTAGGCAGTAGTAAAATATGGGTTCAATATCACTCCTCCATTTGCATTCCAACGAAGTGGTGCATAGGTCACATCATCGCGCACATTGTTTTCCAAGTCTGAGTAACTAATGCTACGTGGCATGATTGCATACGAGTAATATGGATTATCAGGGTCTCTTGCCAATTTGATCCTGTTTTCACCCTGCGTATTGTTATAGTTCATGCTAAACTCTGTTTCAAAGGACTTGCCTAGTTTGGTTCCTCCTTTCAAAGCAGCATTTATCTTTTTGATGTTACTCGTAGGGAAGACACCTTTGTTGTAAGTATATCCTACAGAGGCTCTGATGTTCTTCACATCATCCGCAGCATACATTTCAATGGTGTTGACTGTACTTAAGCCATTCTGCAAGAAGTCACGAATATCGTTATCTTTTGCTTCCATAGGCTTGGTTTCTCCAGTCCAATCTGTTATCTCCTGACCTGTCATTTCAGGTCCCCAGCTCGCACCAGATGTAGGATCAAATACACCTAGACTCCCTTGACCATATTTATTCTGCATTTCGAGGTATTCCCTTGGGATCTCTACTACAGTATTTGAATTGAAAGAAACTCCACTTGTACCTGATTTGGCACTTTTGGTGGTGATCATGATGACACCATTACCCGCTCTAGATCCGTATAGGGCAGACGCAGCTGGGCCTTTCAAGACAGACACGCTCTCTACGTCATCCATGTTGATATCATTGAGTCCGTTACCATAGTCAATTTGTCTATCTCCCCAAGTGTTGTCGGTTGCAGCTCCCATGTTGTCTATCGGCACACCATCTACTACGATGAGTGGTTGGTTGTTTCCAGACAAAAAGCTATTTCCACGGATGGTCACTTTAGAAGAACCTCCCATTCCAGAACCAGATGGAGAAACACTCACACCAGGTACCTTTCCTGACAAGTTGTTTACAATGTTGGATTCTCTTGCCATAGCTAGCTCATCACCATCTACTTGTGCCGCAGCATAAGAAAGTGAACGCTCTTCTCTGACAATACCCAATGCAGTCACTACTACTTCGTCTAGTTGCTCTACATCAGCCACCATTGCTACATCAATTACTGATTTGGATCCAACTGCTTGTTCTGAATTCACATATCCAATAAATGAAAACACCAAAACGTCAGATTCTGATACTTCTAAGCTATAAGCTCCATTCATATCACTTACCGTACCTGTGGAAGTGCCCTTCACTAGTACATTGACTCCTGGCAAAGTTGCTCCATCCGCAGAATCGGTCAACTTACCAGATACCGTGCGAGTCTGAGCTTGTACGAACAATGTCGTGCAAAGCGCCAAACTCATCATGAGTATTCTTTTAATCATAGATTTAAAATTTAAGATTTAGTAATCGTTTTTTGATTTTAACAATCTAATGTTCGTTACTAAATCATGAAATGGATAATAATTTAGCTAAATGGCATGAATTTGCCCCTGAACGATAGAAAGTGCGCTAAAACCTTCAAAAAGCGCATTTAGGATGCAATGACCTACATTTATCCCCCATACAGCTATATCGCATGCTAATCTAGATTTAAGTTTTTATTATGCATAGTTTATGTACATCCTTGAACTATAATTATCTAAATTGGCAAACTCTAACATTTATATATTGAACAATCGCTCGATAAATGTGCCCTCCTATTTGGGATTCCTAAGCAATCCCTTCATACAGCACGCATTGTTCTGGATCATTTACTTTGCGTTCAATTGGATTCGCTGGGGCAGTTTCTTTGACGACTATGTGTATTCCTTCAAATCCAATCTCGTAGAGTTCCCTTTGCACATAGCTTTGGTGTATTTTACGGTGTACTTTCTGATGCCTCGATTATTACCTGATAAAATTGGCTGGTTCATAATTGCGCTATTTGGAGTCACCTTATTTATCTCCTATCTCAAAATCATCATCACCTTCATCGCTGTGACGACTGATATATATAAAGAAGCCAACCGGACAGATATCGGGATTTTTGATTTTGTATATGTAGCCGATGTATTTATTGGAGAATTGTATGTAGTCGCAGTGGCCATCTCTGTCAAAATCACCATTGACTGGATTGCATATAAAAACAAAGCCAACGAACTGGTAAAAACCAACCTAGAAACTGAACTAGCATTTTTGAAATCTCAGATTCAACCTCACTTCTTCTTCAATACGCTCAACAACCTGTACTCACTCACACTAGACAAGTCGGACAAAGCACCCTACACGGTACTCAAACTCTCCGAACTGATGAGCTACGTGATCTATGACGCCAAACAAAAAAGAGTGCCACTCATCAATGAAATCAAACACATCCAAAACTACCTGGATTTGGAGATGCTCCGGTATGGCGATAAACTGGAGATCGATTTGGCAATCTCTGGTGATATAGAAGGGAAGAGGATACCCCCGGTACTCTTATTGCCATTCATCGAAAATAGCTTCAAGCATGGTACCAAAGCAGATAGTGAAACCATTCCCATTGATATTTCTTTGGAAGTGATTGATAATATGCTGACCTTTTCGACCGAGAACCTCAGATCAAAGGCTGATACATTGGACAATGGTTTGGAAAACTACAAACAAGGTGTAGGGATGACCAATACAAAAAGACGTCTGAACCTAGTCTATGGTGACAAACACAGCATGAATATCATAGAGACTGAGGATAAATATAAGATTGTACTGAAAATTCCATTGGACTAAATATGAATATCAAATGTCTGATCATAGATGACGAGCCGCTGGCCATCAATGTCATCAAAAATTTCTTAGAAAATTTTGACCAATTCGAATTGAGTGGGACTTGTCCAGATGCTGTGGAGGCATTCAACTATCTCTCCAAAAACGAAGTTGATGTTATCTTCTTGGATATCAACATGCCCAAAATGAGTGGTTTGGATTTCCTGAAAAGTCTAGCCAAACCTCCCCTAGTGGTGATCACTACTGCCTATCGAGAGTTTGCCGTAGAAAGCTTCGAGCTGGACGTAGTAGATTATATCGTCAAGCCGTTTTCTCTACAGCGCTTCATGAAGACAATCAATCGAATCGAGCAAAGGTTAGGCGAAAAGAAAGTCAGCAAAACAGACAGCATCATAGCCACAGAACACGAAAGAGCACACGTATTCTTCAAGGTGGACAAAAAGATGGTCAAGGTTTATTTGGACGAAATTCTCTATATAGAGAGCCTCAAAGACTACATCAGAATCAAAACCTATGACGAAAGCCTCATCAATCACAACAACCTAGTAAGTGTCGCTGAGCTACTGCCACCAGACGAGTTTGTCAGAATTCATCGCTCCTACATCATTGCGATCAAAAAAGTGAAGGTCATAGATGGAAATCAAGTAGAGGTTGGAGACAAATTGCTACCTATAGGCCGCAATTATCAGAAGGATGTCAAAGACATGTTGCTTGGTTTTAGTAGCTAAAAAAATAGTATTGAGATGTTAGATCATATCTATTGTCTATATCTCAATTCTGAGTTGATTTCATGATTTGAGTCATTTCGATAAGAGTGGCTATTGGGTCGATCACCTGTAGTTCTACTCTCCCGCTTTGGCTCTTGGCCTCTTCCAAATGTTGGATACTAGCTTTGTACCATTTCTTCGATGACTTTTTCCCTGTTTCGATATATTCTAATGCCTGTATAGCATCTTGTGCCATGATTTTTAGATTGGTAGAATGTGGCAAAGCTTGACCTAGTATAGGCGAGATATTTACCGTCTCTTGAATCACCGCATCATTGGCAATCCATACATTCAATTGAGCGCTCATATCATCTGACACCATTTTTCCAGCCTGAAAATCTTCTACCATGTACTTGAAGCGCAAAGCATCTGGTGCATCTGCGGTACTAGCATCTGCCAGTTTCGTATAAGGAGAAAACACGCTATACATGAATCCCCCAGGATTTCTGGTGTATCCTTTCATGGGTTCCAATACATTGACCAAGTTCCTGACAGCTTCTACTTTTCTTGAATTTGCCAAGTTTCTCAATATTACCTCCTGATTGCGTATATGCTCCAATCCATAGTGCTCTAAAATCAGGGATACTTTTTCCATCCGCTGATACATATCACGCACATCATTGACCTCCACAGGTGACCAGTATCGTTCGGCAATGGCAGCCATCCTTGGCCAAATCCGTGTATCAATGGTCAACGGGGTAACCAGTTCGCTCCAAATAGTCGCCTCTCCACCTAGTATATTGGCCTTCATTTCATCATCCAAATCATAGCCAAAATAGGGATCAGTGTTGTAATGATCCTCTGCCTTGTACATCAAATCTATGTAGTAGCCATTGGACAATACAGTCTGAAATCCTTGTCTGGCTGCATTGAAAAGTGTCGTGGTATCTGTGAGTCCCTGTCCTCTCCCTCGCCATGAATGAATGATTGTTCCCTCGGGTGTATCGGCTGTATGTATTTCGTCCCAACCCATCATTGTCTTGTTGTACTTCTTCAGGATTTTAAACAATCTATTATTGAAATAAGACTGCAATTCGTGGTTGTTTTTCAGGCCTTTGTCCTTCATGAATGCCTGAATGGCTACATTTTCATTCCAATGTTTTCCTTCGTTTTCATCTCCGCCAATATGAAAATATGGGTCAGGAAATATGCCCGCTACCTCACCAAACAACTCATCCAAAAAGACATAAGTCTGCTCTTTGATTGGGTTAAGCGTAGGATCAAAAACCCCTGCATTTCTCACCAAACTGTAGGTAGTATCCTTGCTACCCAACTCGGGAAAGGCCGTCAAAAGTGCGCTGGCATGCCCCGGCACATCGATTTCAGGCATCACACGGATGCCTCTATCATCCGCATATTTGATGATATCCTTGAGCTCCGCCACGGTATAATAATCCCCATCAGAACTCACCTCATTCAATCTTGGAAACAACTTGGACTCGATTCTATAACCATGATCATCACAGAGGTGAAAATGTAGTACATTGAGCTTGACAGCTTCCATACCATCTAAGTTCCTTTTGATCACATCTACTGGCAAAAAATGTCGAGAAGCATCCAACATCAATCCTCTCCATTGAAATCTGGGAGCGTCCGACAGCTTCAATACTGGCAAATAATATCCCTCTTCATCCACCGAAATCAACTGAAACAAGGTCTGCAAACCTCTAATAGCCCCTATATCTGTAGTCGCCGAAAGAACAATACTCTCCGTACTAATTTGCAACTGATACGACTCGTCTTCTCCCAATGAAGTGATTCCCAATCTCTCCGCTCTGATCTGAAGTGCTGCTGAACTGCTCGTATCTTGTGAGCAGATGATCCCCTGACGAACAAATAATCCAGTGCGATTGGTCATCCTGTCTAGATATCTTGTAGCCGCTTTGCTCAGTCTCGGACCTCTCTCGGCACTCATAGCCAATTCAAAATCAGTCGTCAACCTAAATCTCCCCTCTCCCAATTCCATTTGTTGAGGCATAGGCATCAAATTGTCCAAGCCATTGGTGTTTTGAGCAAATGACAATTGGCTCACAATACAAAGCGTAGCTAATAGTATATATTTCATTTTCGAATACTTTTTCGTCGATTAAGTCTCACAATTCAATCATTGCTTGCCCAGAGTGGGTTGATTCAATTATGACAAGATAAAAGTATTTCTCAGACAAGAGGTGGAGAAATATATTAGCTAAGGGGGGTAATTCTAACGCTGAATGGTATCGGTTCCTAATTCAGACGATCAGCAGGTATAAAACTACGCAATCACCATATTTCCTGATTTATAGAAACATGGTATTGAGGCCATATTTTACACGGTAATTAGAAAATGGCAAGATTAAATCTGGGTGAGTATTGAGTCTATGAAAGAATCGTAGAAGCAGCATACGACTAACTATTCCCAGTCAATTTGAACCTATCAACCTTTTGTTTTAGATCAATAGTCACAGCGCTAACTTGTTGACTTTTTTTGGTATAATTCTCCATCCCTGCGGATAACTCTGTTGCAGAGCTAGCGGTTTGCTCGGTGCCCGCTGCAGTTTGTTCTGCAATCACGACGATTTCATTGATCAACCCTACGATGTCTCTCAAATGTTTGGTTTGCTGCTCAGTAGCGGCGACTATCATTTTTGACTTGTCCAAGGTCTCATTGTACCCCTGTGAAATCTTTTCAAGTGCTGACATAGAAAGTTTGGTAGCTTCCTCTCCTTTTTTGATACTACCTGACATCTCAGCAATCAATCCAACTGTTGCAGCAGTATCACCTTGCACTCCTGAGATCAAATGCTCAATTTCACCCGCTGATTTTTTAGAATCCTCCGCCAACTTCCTTATCTCTTCAGCCACGACGGCAAAACCTCTCCCCGCATCTCCTGCTTGTGCCGCTTCGATCGCCGCATTCAATGCCAACAGATTGGTCTGAGCAGCTATATCCTTGATGATTCTGAGCACACTATTAATATCCTCCGAACGTCGGGAAAGAGAATTGATAGACAGATTGGTTTTGGACGAATAATCTAAAATCACTTTCATCTCAGCATCCAAATTGCCGATTTGCTTCATGCCGCCATTACACATTTCAGCTCCAGATTGAGTTGCTTCATTGATAATACTAGCTTGATCATTGACCTGATTAGAAAATTGCAACAAACTCTCTATCAGCTGTGAAGATTGATCTACTTTGTACACCTGCTGCTGAGCACCTCCACTCATTTCAGAAATTGAGCTCGCTATTTCTCCTGTACTGCCATTCATCTCTTCGGCATTGACCAGCATGTCATTGGATGATAGACCGATAGACTCTACCTGTCCCACTATATCCTTGAGCAAATTATCAATAATGTCTAGTGCCATGTTAAATTTGTCCGCTACCTCTCGGATATCACCACGAGCCTCCGCATCATACCTTTGAGTGAGATCCCCCTGTGACATGTAACCAACTATTTTGTTGATCTCCTCAAAGGGCAGCACTACGGATTCAAACATGGCATTGATAGATTCGGCAAACTCCCGCCATTCTCCCGTATGATGACTAGCATCTATTCGCGCTTTGAGGTTACCAGATTCTACCACTTCCTTTACTACCTCTTTCACCTCTTGCATGACAGCCTCCAAGCTATGCTTTTGCTCTTGCAATTCTTGGTTTTGAACCAGCACCTTATCTGTAGCCTCTGCTATTTTTTGATTCAAAGTAATCTTGTCCTCCTTGATTTTGTTTTCCCTCCACTGGTAGCCGTACCACAGAATGGTTAAAATCACTGCAACGGAAAAAGTCCTAAACCACCAAGTTGCCCACCAAGGTGGTGCAACGATAATGACCAAATTAGCCTCATTGTCGGCCCATACGCCATCGTTGTTGGAACCCAACAACCGAAACACAAAGGTTCCAGGGTTCAAATTTGTAAAAGACACGGAGTGACTATTTCCATTCTCTATCCACAAATCATTCAATCCTTCCATTTTGTATTTGAACTGATTCTTTTTAGGGTCCGTAAACTCCAATGCTGCAAATCCCATGGATACATTGTTTTGATCATAGTTTAAGTAAACAGTATCTGTCCGATTGATTGTTTTGTCAGATCTAAATATTTCATTATTTACTTTGAATTCGGTCAATACTACATCAGGAACATAAGTATTATTTTTCAGATCTGCAGGATCAAATATGGTCACACCAACAGACCCCCCTACTAGTAAATCACCCCTGACACCTACAGCATGTGCTCCCATATCTAGAGCGTTGTTTTGGGATATAGTAAAATTCTTGATCTCATTATTTTCTAGCTTGATTCTAGATAAACCATTGGGTGTACTCAACCAAATATTCCCGTGTTGGTCTGGTAGTATCCCAAAAATAATATCACTCGGCAACCCATCACTAGTTGTAAATCTTTGAAATCTCCCCTTGTTCACTTCAAACTTGGCAAGACCAGTTCTCGTCCCCACCCACAACGTGCTGTCATCTTGTTGATACAATGACCTGATTTTCATCCCCACTATGGACGTCTCATCTTCTTGCTCGGGTTGCCAGTTTTTCAATTCCAAACTATTGGTGTTTACCAAGAAAAGCCCATCGTTAGTACCTAACCACAGTTCATCTTTCGATTTCTCTTCTAAAGACGTAACAACCAAATTGACCATCAACTTTTCAAATTTTCCTGTCCAAACTATTTTGGATATACTCTGGTCAAGTTTATTATATGCCAATATCCCCATCCCATCACTACAAAGCCATAGTATATCTGGGCTCTTTTCATAGATGCAGTTGATCTTCCTCATGTTGTTGGTCAAAGGACTGCTAGCGTAGACAGGATCATGAATGAACCGATCCTGATCTGCCAAATACCTGTACAATGCTCCACTTTGTGAAGACACCCATAGATCTCCACCTTTTTCACGATAGACCATTCTGATCCTGGGTGCACTCACATCATCTTTAAAATCAAAATCTTTGATGTAATTTTTAAAATTATTTGTTCCAGGATCATGGCGACTCAAACCAAAATTGGTCCCTACCCAAGTGGTTCCATCAGCATCTTGATGAATGGCTCTCACTTCATTGTTGGCCAAAGACGTTTTGTTGTCCATTTCATGAACCCAATGACTAAACATTTGGTTTTTTAGATTGTATTTATTCAATCCTCCGCCCTTGGTAGCAACCCACAAGTTGTTAGAATAATCCACCAACAACCCTCCTATAGAATTGCTACTCAAACCATGAGTCGCATCCAAAACTTCTATATCTCTAGACTTTGTTTTGTAATGAATCACACCATTTCCATTGGTAGTAATCCAAAGATCATTTTTGCCTCCTGCGTACACTTTTCTGGTAAACACATCAAGCTCCCCTTTATGCTTGGTACCATTGTATTTATCCAAAAACATATTGGTTTGGGTATTCAATATAAAAAAACCTTGTGCAGTCGTGATATAAAGCAACTTATCTTCTAGATACAGACCATAGACAAAAAATGCACTAACATTGTAGTCATTCTTGTTGACAATGTTGGGAATAGAAAATTGATGCGTTGTTGTATTGAAGTAAAACAATCCTAATGATTCATCGCCTACCCATAGATTCCCTTGTTTATCTTCGACCATAGATGTTGCCCAATGGATACAATTATCACAATTCATGTAATTCTTCCAATTAGTGAATGTTTCATTCTCAGGGTTAAACAAACTCAAGCCGTTCAGCGAACCGACCCAAATTCTCCCTTTGCTATCTTGGTAAAGTGAAATGATATTGTTGTGACTGATGCTTGAGGCATCATCAGGCTTGTTTAGAAACCGCTTGAATTTTCCCGTACTACTATTGTAAAAGTTAAGTCCTCCGCCTTCTGTTCCTAGCCAAAAATCCCCCCGAGAATCTTGCAACACGCACGTGATCCAATTGTTGGATATCGACGAGCTGTCATTGGCATCATTTACAATGTTTTTAAATTGATATCCATCATATCTACTGAGCCCGTTGTTAGTTGCTATCCAAAGAAAACCTTTGTTATCCTGTATGATTCCATTCAAATAATTGGAAGCCAACCCGTCTTCGACACTCAACCTTTCGAATAAATTATCTTGAGCACGACTCTCTATATTAAAAGCAAAGAATATTACAAACAAGTGCAATGCCCATTTATTTAGTCGAATCATCTCAGTATCATGTTTATACAATTTCGTTTTGAAGCAACTATCTCGGTGATTTCTAACCAGAGATAGTTGTACACCTCAAAAACTTATATAAATGTATAGCCAGATTGGTAATCATGCAATTGGTTAACCAATTAATTTAATAGGTTTATTTATCAAAGTTTAAAACCACATGAGCTACTTTCCCGACAGACATCCTTTGATTCATTAAAAACACTGCTCAAACGAAAAATTCAACCCTTTTCCCCGATCTCAAGTACTCAAACAAAAGAATTTCTAATTTTCTATCTTTGGTTTGTAATAAACAACTCGATCTCCGCACTTATAGCCCAAAGATCAAAACTTAATCACTTAAAGCATTAACAATCACTTGCCCATGATACAAATCAAAGACGTCCACAAGTCTTATCAGATGGGAAACAATTCCTTGAAGGTTCTCAAAGGAATCAACCTACACATCAACGAAGGAGAATTAGTAGCCATCATGGGTTCTTCGGGATCTGGTAAATCTACCTTGCTCAACATCCTAGGCATGCTCGATGAAGCAGATACTGGTGAGTACATTCTTGACAATGTATTGATCAAAAACCTCAATGAAACCAAGGCTGCTCACTACCGAAACAAATTCCTTGGCTTTGTTTTTCAATCCTTCAACCTGATCAATTACAAAAACGCAGTTGAAAATGTGGCTCTGCCGCTCTACTACCAAAAGGTAGCTCGCAAGGATCGACAAGAGCGTGCGATAAAGTACTTGACAAAAGTAGGACTGGGAGAATGGGCCACTCACCTGCCTAGCGAGATGTCAGGAGGACAAAAACAACGGGTAGCCATTGCCAGAGCATTGGCCGCTGATCCCAAATTGCTATTGGCGGATGAGCCTACTGGCGCCTTGGATTCCAAAACCTCCTATGAGGTCATGGATCTCATACAACAGATCAATGATGAAGGAAAAACCATCCTCATCGTCACCCACGAAGAGGACATTGCCAACATGTGCAAAAGAATCGTGAGATTAAAAGATGGCGTCATCATCGAAGACGTGAGTGTCAACCAAGTAAGAGCCGCAGCTTATGTTCAGTAGAGACCGTTGGCAGGAGATCTTCCAGACGATCTCTAAAAATAAACTCCGAACATTCTTGTCTGGCTTTACAGTGGCACTCGGTATTTTCATCTTCGTGATTCTATTTGGATTAGGCAACGGATTGAAAAACACCTTTGAATCGTTCTTTCTCAACGATGCAACCAACTTGATATGGGTATTTCCTGGCAGGACATCTATGCCCTACAAGGGCTACAAATCCAACCGACAGATTGAATTCAAAAATGATGATTTGGAAGACATCAAACATAATTTTTCTATATACATAGATTATGTTTCGCCAGCGATCTACCGCAACCAAAAAATAAAATATGCCAATGAATACAACAATTACAATGTTCAAGCAGTAGGACCTGGCTTTCAGTTTGCAGAAAAAACCTACCTCATGGCAGGTAGATTCATCAACGATGATGACACAAAACACAAGAACAAATACACCGTCATCGGTAGACTGGTTCGAGACGACCTCTTTGGCAAAACAGATCCTCTTGGAGAGTTTGTAGATATTGGGGGCAGCATGTTCAAAGTCATCGGTGTATTCCAAGATGATGGTGGAGACAATGAAGAACGTAGGGTTTACATTCCCTATACGACCAAACAGCTCCAAGAAAAAAACACAGACAAAATTGATCAGGTCGTGATTGGTTTCAAGCCCGAGATTGGCTATTTCGGTGCGATCATGTTTGAAGAAAAATTGAGACAATTTCTAAAAGACAAACATCAGATCGACCCCAATGACCAGCGAGGGATTTTTATTCGCAACGTAGCAGATGACCTCCGTCAAAACCAGCAATTTGCCAGCGTACTACAGATCATCGTCACCTTCGTTGGATTGGGTACATTGATGGCAGGTATCATCGGGATCAGCAACATCATGGTCTTTGTGGTCAAGGAAAGAACCAAAGAGCTTGGGATCAGAAAAGCCCTCGGTGCTACTCCCCGATCCGTGATCGCGATGATTCTGCAAGAATCCATCTTTATCACTACCATCGCTGGATACATTGGTCTATTTGCTGGGATACTAATACTCAATTCCTTAGGAGTCAAACTGGAGCATTACTTCATCAAGAATCCATACATCGACATGCAGACAGGTGTGTTTGCAACAGTTGTCCTAATCATTTTTGGCGCAATAGCCGGCTATATACCCGCCAGACGTGCTGCCAAAATCAAACCTATTGTTGCACTAAGAGACGAATAAGATGAAACTCATATTTAACAGTGACACATGGCAAGAAATATTCGGCTCGATCCGAAAAAACAAGGCTCGTACAGCCATCACCGTAGTAGGTGTACTCTGGGGGATATTTATATACATCACCCTGTCAGGTGCGGCCAAGGGTCTCAATAACGGCTTTGAATTAGAATTCCAAGACATGGCAACCAACAGCATGTTTGTTTGGTCCAACCAAACCAGTGTTCCCTATGATGGATTCAAGACAGGACGAAGACCTCAGTTCAAGCTTTCGGATGTGGATCAGCTCAAAAGAAAAGTACCACAGATAGAATTCATCGCCCCTCGCAATGTCCGAGGCATGTGGGGAGGCACCCCTGCCAAGGTAGTTTATGGACAAAAGGACGGTAGTTACAATATCTATGGAGACTTCCCTTCCCTTGTGAAGATTGCTGCAAAAAAAATCTTTGATGGTGGGAGATTCATCAACGAGGATGATATCAAAGACGCTCGAAAAGTCTGTGTCATAGGAGAAAGAAATAAAACGGATCTATTCGAAAAAGATGCAAACCCAGTGGGAGAATATATAAGAATCGACGGCAGCTATTTCAAGGTAATAGGTGTGCACAAATATGAACCTGGGGGTGGTTTTGAGTCTGACAATGATATTTATATCCCATTCACAACCTTTAAAAAACTCTATAACTCTGGCGAAAACGTAGGTTGGTTTGCCATAGCCGCCTATGATGATGCCAACGTGATACAAGTAGAACAAGATGTAAAAAGCACCTTGAAAAAGATCCACCACATAGCACCAGAGGATGAAAGAGCATTAGGTTCTTTCAATCTAGGAGAGATGTTTGGACGAATCATGGGTTTCTCCAATGGTATGACTTTCCTATCACTCGTGGTGGGTATTGCTACCATCTTGGCAGGAGTCATTGGGATAGGCAATATCCTCTTGATCT
This sequence comes from Reichenbachiella agarivorans, assembly GCF_025502585.1. Lineage (NCBI taxonomy): Bacteria > Pseudomonadati > Bacteroidota > Cytophagia > Cytophagales > Reichenbachiellaceae > Reichenbachiella > Reichenbachiella agarivorans. Next base: position 74,892 of record NZ_CP106679.1, read on the forward strand.
CAGTCAAGGAGCGAACCAAAGAACTCGGCATCAGACGAGCACTGGGTGCTACCCCTGGAGAAGTCCGTGGATTGATCCTACTAGAGTCCGTCTTTTTGACACTCGTGGCAGGAGTGATGGGCATAGTCATGGGAGCATTTGTCCTGTTCGGCATCAATGCCGCCACGCAGGGACTAGACTTTCCATATGCCAACCCTACAGTTCCTATTTCTTTCATACTAGGAGCCCTGGCTATCATGATCATATTAGGAACATTGATCGGTCTGATCCCTGCACAGCGTGCAGTGAGCATCAAACCAATCGATGCACTCAGAGAAGAATAAATACATAACTAACTAGGAGATAAGCTTTAACCTCATAATTAATTTAACAATGAAAAAAATATTCAAATACCTTGTAATCGTAATTGCCCTGGGCGGAGTAGCTTTTGCGACTTACTTCTTTATCCAGTCCAATAGCAAGACGGTAGAAGTTTTTGAAACAGAAAAACCTTTCAAAGCTACTATTCAGAAAAAATCAGTAGCCACAGGCAAGGTCGTCCCAGAACAAGAGGTAGAAATCAAACCTCAATTATCTGGAATCGTCGACAAGTTGTATGTCAAGGAAGGTGAAGTGATCAAAACAGGAGATCTAATTGCGAAAATAAAGGTTGTCCCCAACGAAGCATCTCTCATCAGTGCTCAAGGTCGTGTCAAGAATGCAGAAATCGTATTGAGAAATGCACAGATAGATTTTGATCGAAACAAAACCCTATTTGAAAAAGGAATCATTGCTGACCAAGCATTTAACACCGCGGAATTCAACCATTCGCAAGCCATCCAAAGTCTGCAAAATGCCAAAAATGATCTCAAAATCATCAAAGAAGGCACAGCAGGTGGTGGAGCAACCAATACCTTGATCCGTGCGACAGTACCTGGCACCATCTTAGAAATCCCTGTAGAAGAAGGTGATCAAGTAATCGAAAGCAACAACTTCAATGACGGCACCACCATTGCCACTATTGCCGATTTGACGAAAATGATCTTTGAAGGCAAAGTGGATGAAGCAGAAGTAGGCAAACTCACCATTGGTATGCCACTCGTAATCAGTCTGGCTGCTGTCAATGACAAAGAATTTGATGCCAAATTGAAATTTGTCGCACCCAAAGGGACCGAGGAATCTGGCACGGTACAGTTTACCATCGAGGGGGATGTTTACCTAGACGAAGGCTTCTTTATACGTGCGGGATACAGTGCCAACGCATCCATGATTATTGATTCTAGAGACAGCGTACTGTCTATTCAAGAGGTCTTGTTGCAGTTCGACAAAGAAACAGGAGATCCCTTTGTAGAGGTAGAAACTGGCGTTCAGGTGTTTGAACGTAAGGACCTAAAACTAGGTCTTTCGGATGGCATCAATGTGGAAATACTCTCAGGAGTCACAGCAGAAGACAAAATCAAGGTTTGGAACAAAACAGAACCAATCAAACGTGAAAGCCAATATTCCAACGATTAATTAGCATCATAAAAGAATTGTAATGAAACTAAAACTAACGATAGCGGCTCTTGCTCTCCTACTCAGTAATATTTCTTATGGTCAAGCCAAGAAATGGACGCTAGAGGAATGTGTCAACTATGCTTTGGAGAACAATATCTCGATCCAACAAAGTATCCTAGATGCAGAGTCAGCCGAATACACTAAAAAACAGGCTATAGGGAACTTCCTTCCATCGGTCAATGCCAATGCCACCCACTCTTGGAACATCGGTTTGAACCAAGACATCACCACAGGGGTTTTGGTGAATCAAACCACACAAAACACGGGGTTGGGTGCGACGGTAGGTGTAGACATCTTTAGGGGCTTGAGAAATCTTAACCAACTCCATCAGGCCAATCTTCAGATTTTAGCCAATCAGTACCAAATCGACGGTATGAAGGATGACATCTCATTAATGGTAGCCAATTCATTCCTACAGATTTTATTCAACAAAGAATCTCTCAAAGTAGTACAGTCACAGTACAAATTGACTGAATCTGAAATCAATAGGACTAAAACACTCATTGAAAATGGTCAACTGCCTCAAGGTGAAATCTACCAGTTGGAAGCCAATGCTGCCAGCCAGAGTCAGCAAATAGTCGTGGCGGAAAACAACGTCCGCTTATCTACTATCTCTTTGGCCCAACTTCTTTTAATCAATGACTATGAAAATTTTGACATTGCTTCGAATGACTATGACATTCCAGCGACTGCTATCATAGAAACCAGTCCTAGAGATATCTATCAAAAATCTCTAGAGATCAGAAACGAAGTAAAAATATCAGAAACCAATGTCGAGATTGCCGAAAAGAACTATGATTTGGCCGTAGGTGGTGCCATGCCCACTCTCTCAGCATTTTATTCCTACAACACCCGAGCCTCCAATAGAGGAGTGGTCACGGGCACTCAGCTTAGCCCTACTCAACCCACCCAAGAGATTGGGGTAGTTGAGACTACTGGACAGTCAGTAGTTGCGCCAAATTACGAAATAGTTACAGGCGGTGCAGATCCACTCTTTGACCAGTTCAAATTCAACAAAGGTCACTCATTTGGTCTGCAACTCAACGTACCGATCTTCAATGGGTTCACAAACCATGTCAACATGCAACGCAACCGTGTCAGTCTCGAAAAAGCAAGATTGACTCTGGAGAACACCAAGATAGAACTAGAAAGCAGCGTCTATCAGTCATACAATGATGCTACTGCAGCAGCCAAAGCTTATGAGGCTTCTGAAAAAACTTTGGTCGCCCGCCAACAAGCATTCAACTACGCACAAGAGCGCTACAGTGTAGGGGTAATCAACTCATTTGAATTTACCCAAACACAGCAGGCATTGGAGGCAGCTCAATCAGAAGTAATCCGCGCCAAGTTTGATTACATCTTTAAGATCAAGGTTTTAGAGTTTTACTTTGGGATCCCTATCACGGAATAAAACCTAACGCCACACCCGCATTTTTTGGAATGATGACAGTACTCTTTTTGAACTGTCATCATTTTTTATTTAATTCCTGATAGAATACAAATTCGTCTACAGCAGCGATTATAATTACTTCCTGAATCATTAAAGGATTATATTCGCCTGTTGTTAATCAACCCCATATTCAAGTGAGAAAACTTTACTGCATCATTCTATTACATTTTTTGATCCAAACATCGTCGATTGGTCAGCACATCAATCGGGCTGAAGAATTGCGTATCAACCATCTGTTGGAAGAAGGTCGAAAAAGTTTTGCGGCAGGCAACCATAGTGCTGCACTCCAAACCGCGATACAAGCAGAGAATAGAGCAGAAAAAATCGAGCACGTGCAGTTGAGCTGGGAAGCACGCAACCTACAAGGAGAGGTATTTCTTACCACAGGCAATTATGAAAAAACCGTGAATCTTTTCATGGATATGGCAATACACGCAGAAAAGCGTGAAAACTACTCAGTGTCTGCCAACGCTTATTTCTCTCTCGCCAATGCGTTCTCAGCGTTGAGTGCTTTTGACATAGCGACTTCATACTACGAAAAAGCCTATCAGCAATTTGAAATGATTGATTATGAACTCGGAATGATAGAGATTGCCCTTGCATCAGGTTACAACTTGATCAGAGCACATGACTTGGTCAATTCAGAAAAACAATTCCAAAACCTACTGACTTTGGCCGTCAAAGACAGCATTCGCTATTTCGAATATGAGGCCTACGATGCATTGATTGAAATATATGACGCCAAAAATGAACCAAAATTTGGTTCCAAATACGCCAAGGCATACTATGACTTGATCAAAGATGAAGGAGACAGCAAAAAAATAAGCCTATTAGCCTATCACCTATCTGTTTTTTATGAGCAGATGAAACTTCAGGATAAGGCAGATGAATTCCTAAAAATCGCTCTCTCCAAGAATCCTCAAAACAAGAAAGCGTATGAATCCAAAAGTATTGGTTTCAACATGCCTAAGAAACTATCAGAAAGTGAAGTCAACAAAGCAAACCTTCTGGCCAAGAAATTAGAAAGTGAGGCTTTGGCAATGATCAAATCCAAAGACCAAGAATTTGTATTCGCAGAAGAAAACGCCATCAAAAATGTACAGAAGCAAGAAAAAATGCAACTGTCAGAGTTGGCGCACAACTTCCTACTAGGAGACAAAGAAATGGATCATAGTGCTTTACAAACTGAGTACAGTCACCAAGATCTACTTATCTCTCACCATGAGTATGAGACCCGAGAGCGACAAGCTGAGTTGGCACGCTACAAGTTGGAGTCCAAACTCAACCAATTGGCCAAGGAAGATGAAGAAAATAAAAGAAAGATAGCCGAAGAAGAAAAGGTAATCCTGCAGCAAGAAGTAGAAATTAAAAATCAACAGACGCTCTATTATGTCACCCTGTTGATTGCTGTTGCGATTCTGATTATCATATTGAGTATCGAGTATGTCAGAGTACGAAAGCTGAACAAAATGCTAGCCAAGCAACAACAGACCATTCATCAAAGTAACATCCAGCTAAAAGCATCCAACGAAGACATCAAAAAAGCCAACATCGAACTTCAGAAAGCACAAGATGATCTAAGTGCCATCTTCCTCAAAGAAAAGAAAATCAGAATTGCACTCGAAAAAGCACTCGGAGAATTGAAACAAACTCAGAGCAGTTTGATCCAAGCAGAGAAAATGTCGGCTTTGGGGATGCTCACCGCTGGTATCGCTCATGAGCTTAAAAACCCGATCAACTTTATCTCCAATGGTGTACTGCTCATCGAAGAAAATGCAGACGAGGTATTCAAACACCTCAGTACACTAGAAGAAGAAAATGATACCATTGCAGAACTCAAATCTGACATCAGCGAACTCATCAAAGACACCAAGTTCGGCACAGAGAGAATCCAAGAAATCGTAGAGGGATTAAGAGTATATTCCAGAAAAGACGAAGCAGAATTCAAAAAAGCAGATGTCGTTCAAATCATGAATTCTGCCTTGCTTATTTTAAAACCAAAGTATAAACACAAAGCAGAAATCGTCAAGAAATTTGACGAGAACATACCGAATATCGATTGCTTCCAAGGTGAAATCAATCAGGCTTTTATCAATATCATTGGTAATGGTGTAGATGCTTTGAACAAATTTGGCACCATCACCATAACTATCAACAACCTAGAAAATAAATTCGTCAGAGTGATTATTCAGGACAATGGAAGCGGGATTCCAGATGATGTCAAAGCCAAGATTTTTAGCCCCCTCTTCACTACAAAAACTGAAAGTGAAGGAACAGGCTTAGGACTATCCATCACCGCCGACATCATCAAAAAACACCATGGTAAACTTCAATTGAAAACCAAAATGGGTGTAGGGACTGCTTTTATCATTACTCTACCTGTGGATCAAACTACTACTAGCTAAGGCTATTTCACCACGAAATAAGACGATCGACTGATAGGCTCTCCCTCTGGCGTGACCCCTTCTATCCGCAGCTCATAGTGACCTGTCAGGTCTGAAGTATAAAACGACAAATCCAAAACAGGTTGTTTCAGGGTGATATCTGATTGCCAATACAAGAGATCATTGAACAAGGGCTTTCTGCCAACACTGTCTATTTTCAAATCAAGGACTGGCGACTGCACTGGTACCAAGTTGACTTTATCTCCCAATGGCTCTGTATCGCCTCCATTGTTGTCCGTCGTATGAACAGCTATGACACCATCAAACATCACACTACCCATAAAGTAACGTTTGTTCATGACATCAATCCGCTCGACCAAATATGGAGACAATTTCAAAATATCTTCAGCAGTAGAAAAAGCACCATCCAATAGCACCATGGTCTCCACTTTATTCTTATCGTTATAATCAATGTCCATTGTCCTCATGTTGAAGGCATACTTATTTTCATTTTTGCTCACTCCTACTTCGAAGATCAATTCAATAAATGTGTCTCGCATGGTCGGAAACCTGGTGTAATCAGCTAGTGTGTAAGTAACCACCTCGTCGATTTCTGGAAATTCTCTCGTCGTTTTTTTGCTGTCTCTAATCTCAAAATATGCGTTTTCTATTTGATTGGCAATGGCACGTTCTGTGATTTGTACCAAGCGCGTACTATCCAAGGCCAAAGAAAAACCAGTCATAGGTTCATACTTCTCGTAGTATTCTGGATATATCTCTACTTTATAATCATTGTTAGGATCATTGAGTACTCGAACTACCCCTTTGTCGTTAGCAAAGTCAGGGTCATACTTTAGAAAAAACTCACCATTTGGCCGAACAGTTGTTGCATCTATCTCATAATCTGCCCCTCGAAAAGACAGTGCCACATTGACTTTCGATGATACATTTTTGGTCTCCGACACAATACGACCTTGTACGATTCCAGATCGGTACTCAGGCAAGTAGCGTACAGAATCGACCTCACTCGTATCCACCATACCTAGCTCTGCTATCAGCAAACGATCGATCAAATCAACATCCAAAGATGAAAACCTAATCTCCTTGAATACATCAGGAATAATTTGATGATGCGTAATATCCTCTGGGAGTTGATTACCGTAGGTTTTCTTTACAGAAACTGAAAGACGAGTCCCAACTGGCAATGGATAGGATTGACTCACTTCCTCCCGAGTGCCATATTGACTCACACTTGAAATCGCTATATTTTGCGTTCGGCCATGTAGAAAACTTCTTTCATTGACCAGAAGACCATCAACATACAACAACACAGTTATCCTTCCTGTAGGTAATTCACTACCCGTTATCAATTGTTCGGTATTGAGCGTTGTGGTGATTTCTTTGACCTTCCCTGTCACACTCCATATCTCTAATCGGCCAGTCTTTGTCTCCCAGTCGGGACTTGAATAAATTTTGACTCTATAATTGTCCAATATCTTGGTCAAATCCAGATGACTACATACCGCACATGCCACTGGCAAATCATAGAAATCAAAGCTCGATTGATACTCCAAAGCCAAACGGTATTGCTCTCCCTCCACTGGAGTGAAATTGATCATTCCCAATCCATACTGATCCAAATTCACATCCAATACTTTTTCCCCATTGGCAGAAAGTATTCTTGCCTTGGGGTTGAGTCCCTGGTTGTGTTGGTCTCGGACATAAACCAACACGCTATTTTCTATATCAGACAAAACAGTTCCTCCTTCAGGATAAAAAGATACCGATACCTTTCTCTTTTCCTCATCCACTACTAGTGGTTCATATATTTTGTATGGATTGACAATCACTATCTTTTGACTATAATAGGAGTCGAAATTTTTCATCCACCGGGTGTACGCCACTATTTGGTATAGATTGGTTTCCAAATCTGAAGATAAGAATATGGAACCTGATCCTCTGCCTCGATCCAACTCGATCTTGGTCTGATGAACTGCATTACCTTTTGCATCCATTAACTCCACGTACAATAAGTTACTCAGATCAGACAACCTACCTGTAGTGTGACTGGAAACAAATGCCGAAAAGTACAGCGTCTCACCTACTATCAGATCACTGGCACTGAGATGCAAAAAGGCTGCTTCTTTGATGTTTTGCTGCGCCCAGCTCTGCCCCAAAAATTGAAATATCAGGATGGCTATTGTAACTATTTTCTTAATCATGGATTCCAAAAATCTGGTTTATCGAGAGAACCATAGTGTCTACAATCACTGCATCTCGAAGGCATTATTATCGCATCAACAAGTTCAGGGTCGACCAATCTAATTACTTCATAGCCAGTCCCCAACCCTACATACGTATTCAATTCCGCAATGGCAACCGTGTCTGCAATCCGATCATATATACACTCATATGACATTGATGGACTAAACCCCTGATCTCTAAATGCCCCACTAGCAAATATTCTATAGCCTGAAGACACACCTGACACCTCAAAATAACCCAGTACGGGATACCCCGCATCTCTGACATTGCTAATATTACCCAGTACCGTACCTTTCTGCTTGTCAAAAAAACTACCCGAAGATTCATTGTTCTCTTTTAGGTTTTTGTAATACTGATAGGCACTGGGTGTAATCGCATATTGGTTCACAGTGAGGGAAAAATTGCTACGCAGCTGAGCATCTATATCTTCAATATATACTAATGGAAATTCAGACAATCGGTTCTCAGACAAACCACTTGTAGTCTCCGCTAGGAGTTCATCCGAGACTATACGGTTATAACAGCTTGCTATACTAATCTCTCTGTATAGCAGTGTATCGTTCATCGCATCCCACTCATATACAGATGGATAGATAACATTAATCTGATAATCCTCCACATAGTCATAACGATAGTTAGAAAAGCTCTCATCAAAATTATGGTTATCCACAAAAAACTGAACGCCTTTTAGTTGCCTACTATCTTGAGTAGAATTCTTTTCGATATATCGTCCATAGATGCTATCGATAGGCACAGGCTTGGGTACGGTCTCCTTGCTGGACGTGAATTCTTCTCCATCTGCCGTGGTGAAATGTAGTACATAACTTTGACCAGGAACCGCAGCATATTCAGTGGTAGTTTGATAGGTACCAGATGTACCATCTTCCTTGAAGATTACCTTCTGTCCATTTTCGTCCTCTACCCAAACAGTGGCACCAGAATAAGGAGCAGGCACATTTTCATCTAGTGCATAAGATACCGACAACTGCACAGTTTGTATCTTCAGCTCGCTCGTCAACACTGCGTCCACTACCAATACCGTCTCTGTATCCTTGACTTTAAAATCAAAAGGCTCCACACAGGCATACAGTACCAGCAAAACAAAAATCAAAGAAAAAACCTTTTTCATGACTTAGAAAGTAAAATTATAGGTGATGGTAGGAATAGGTGTTGGGAAAACTGTCATCTTATACCCTTTGACCTCTCCATCCTCTACTTTGAAAAATACCGAATAAACATTGTCTCGGCCTAGCAAATTGTAAATCGAGAATGACCAAAAAGAATGTGCTAACTTCTTGATTTTATGATTCCCTTCTATATTGATTCCCAAATCCATCCGGAAGTAATCGGGAATACGATAGGCATTTCTATCCGAGTACAGTAGACTCTCAGAACCCTGAAAATTATACTTACCAGTCGGGTAGGTCACAGGTACTCCAGTAGCATAGACCACATTCAAAGTCATTGTCAACCTTCGGGTAAATTTATAATTAGTCACAGAATTGATGTAATGCGGTTTGTCATACCCTGTAGGGAAATACTCGCCTCCATTGATGACCTCATCTGGAAAATCTCCATCCAACTGGATCAACGAGCGAGAATAAGTATAATTGATCCAACCAGTCAACCAACCAGATGTTTTCTTGAGTGACAATTCCAAACCATAGGATCTGCCCTTGCCTTGCAGCAAATCAGTTTCGATGTTTTTGTTGAATTGTAAATCAGCACCAACTTTAAAATCCAAAAGGTTTTGAATGTGCTTGTAATACAGCTCCGCAGAAGCCTCTACCATGTGCTTACCATAGAAGTTGCGGTAATACCCAACGGAAACCTGATCAGCTATCTGAGGTTTGATATGTGCATTGGACAATCTCCACATATCCGTAGGAGCAATCGATGCAGAGTTTAACAACAAGTGAATATTTTGTCTTGTTCTATTGTAGCTTGCCTTGACCGAATTAGTCTCATTAAGTGAGTAACGAGACGACAACCTAAACTCTGGTCCATGATAGGTCTCTATGATCTCATTCTTGTCATAGTTATCCACTTTGCTGATAAAATCTATATCCACAGGCTCACCTTCGGTATACCTGTTGACCTGCCCAGGGCCCAACACATTGAAGATTGAATACCTGATACCTCCCTCGACCGATATCCGGTCATTGGGACTATACAACGCAGAAAAGTAAGGTGCGATTTCCAATGATTGCTCCTGCCCCACTTCGTCCTTTTCGATCAGTGATTCACTTCCGGTTGGATTTTTGACACCAGGCACCACTTGCGTATGCTTGACCTCCGTCCCAAATTTGTAATTCAACTTCTCATTGACATAATAATCAAATTTGGCAGAAGCATGATTTTCCTTCACCCCATAATCGATCCTAAATGCTTGGGTAGGCAATACATCATAGCCAATATCATAATCATAATGGCTAATCCCTACATTGAAATCTGCCAACAATTTAGAACTAAATACATGCCGCCAATTCGATGACAACAATTTATTAGCATAAGAAAAATCAGTGTATGACAACAACGTGTCAGAAGTCAATTGGAAGCGATCAAAACTGTAGTAACCACTCAATGTAACCGTGTTTTTATCATTGATCTCATAGTCGAGCTTTCCGACGAGATCATAAAAAGTCACTTCATTATTCTTGAGTGGAGAATCTTTGATCTTGTTGATCACATAATCCGAATAGGTTGCACGCCCCCCAACCATAAATGTCGGTCCATTTTTAAAAGTAGGACCTTCGAGCATGATCTTGGAAGTGACAGGACCAATCCCAGCGACACCACTTATTTTTTCTTGATTGGGTTCTTTGGATGAAATGTCAAAAACTGATGAGAGGCGTCCACCAAATTCTGCTGGAATAGCACTTTTGTACAATTCCATTCCAGACAACGCGTCTGAATTGAATACAGAAAAGAAGCCAAAGAAGTGATTGGTATTGTAAACTGGCGTACCATCAAACAAGAACAGATTTTGATCGGCTTTTCCTCCTCGGATGTTGATACCTGCTGATCCTTCGCCCAAATATTGAACACCAGCTGTAGTGGTCGCTACTCTCACCATGTCCTTCTCACCAAGCAATGCTGGAACAATTTTCAGGCTTTCTGGACTAATTTTGGTCATCCCCATTTGAGGACTTTTGGTATTGGCTTCTCTTTCGGCGCTAACGGTCACGGCATTCAATGCGATGACATCCACCTCCATATCAACGTCCAGTCTCCCGTCCGAATAGACCATCAGACGTCTGTAGGTATTTTTCATATTGACCGATTGGATTAAAATATTTCGTTTCCCATTCGGTACATTGAGAGAGAAAAAACCCTCCTCATCGGTAGTAGTTCCTACGAAAGGACTCTCGATGTACACATATGCATCAGGTACAGGCTTGTCCGTTCCGATCTCACGAACATACCCAGCTACAACACTGCGCTTGTTTGGTTCATATTGCTTTCTATTCCCAATGGTAATCAGTGTTTCCTCCAGCCCCAGACCTTTTGCCTTTTGCTCTCTGGTGAAAAACACTTCTTCCAGATCGGTAGGCTCACCAGCATCTTGTCTTTGCGTAATCAACGGCGTTGTGATGATTTCTACATTGTACAACAAGATGACCTGATCTCTTTGCCTATAATAGGTAATGGCTGTCTGAGAGAGGAGTGCATCAAACTGTGACATGACATCACCACTGTAGTCTATAGATCCATGTACATACACGTGACTCACCCATTGATCCTTGTAAAAAAATTGCAATTGAGTATGCTGCTCTATGTCGCGAATCACATTCTGAAGCAAGGTAGAATCTTGGGATTGGCTCGCAATGGCATTCACACTTTGACCATTGACAGTCCCACACACAATCAAGAATGCAAGTATTGATAAATATTTCATAGGGACGGTACTAAGCTTTCACAGTAATCCAATACAGTAGCCAAATCTGTCTCATCCTTGAGGTTCATGTATGTCAAATTGGATTTAATGAATTTTTTGATGTCATTTTTATGAGCTGGAAATATATCGTACAGGCTTTTCTTATTTCTGAACTTATAATAGCTGGACCCAACTTGTATAAACAAGATATCCGCTTCATCATACTCTACAGACTGTGGCCCGACACTGCTTGTTTTGATTCGTTTGGCCAACAGACGAATTTGATCACCTTGATACACCACTTGATAAAATCCCTTTCCGTATGGCGGTTCTTGACTTTGCAAATTCAAAAAAAGACTCTCTCCAATGGTAAACTGCGTGATTTTCTTTTGATTGGGTTGTAGCGCTGGATAACTCGATCGGTACATACCACTATTGTCTACAATCAACAAATCTTGAAAGGTATTGTAGAGCATCCTTATATCATTAAAAGATTGATTTTCAATAATTAAAAACCCTTCCTTCCACGCAGCAGATTCAAAAAACTGATGCTCCAAAACTGTCTGACTTTGGATTTTGTAATATGTCCCCTCTGCAATTGGTGTATGTTCTCTACCGATGGTTTGATTATACCATGTCTCAATCCCCTCATTTAGGTTCAGATCAACTACCGAAATTTGTGCCCTTACAGTAGGTGAATGCAGCACCATGAAACACAATACACAGCACAAAAGTCTAATAATCATCATGCAAAACAGAAACGGGATTAACAATATTGAATCGTACCAATAGAGGATGAGCGTAATATATAAAAATAATCGTTTCATTAGTACGCACATGTATTTTTACTGATTAGAGCATGTCAAAAAACAGCATATTATACTTAATGGAAAACTACTTGGGTGCTCTTCCAAATAAGTAATATCACTTAGGAAATACTCATAATAGAACTAAATCAAGATTTAATATTCATTCCTTACTAATCTGCATTTTTTCTACTCAAAACACATAATTTTTAAACCCTGATAAGGTTTGTAAGTAAACATATTCTATTAAATTTGATATTATGATGATGACGTAAGTTACTATTAAGCGGCTATCGAGAAGTAGACAGCTTTTCTTTCAATCCAATCACATTTCTTCAGCTAGCAGTGTGAGAAAGAGAAAAATAAATTGACAGCTTAGTACAACCAGTTATGGTGATTCCTGAACAAAGTCAGTAATTTTCATCATACTAAAACTTAACCATGTATCTACTAAAAAACCGCCCAACCAAGAAAAAGTCTGTATTGCTCGTAGATGATAACAAAATCATGTGTCGTCTTACAACTAAAATTCTTGAACAGAATTTTACGGTACACTCATTTCATAGTGCGATTGACGCCATCAATTGGCTGTCAGAAGGGAAAAATATTCCTAATGTGATCGTGTCAGATATTGCCATGTCTGATATGAGCGGATTAGAATTTGGACAATTTCTCAAGCTCAATGGTCTCTACGAACATATCCCTTTGGTCTATATGTCAGGTATTCCTGAGCATGAAGTAACCAACTACCCTGTATCGGTCAATTACAGTGCCTATGCCCAAAAGCCATTTTGCCCAGACGGGCTCGTACGGATGCTGGAGGATGTGACTAATTTGACAACCACAGAAACACAAGCATAAGTGAGTGATTTTATTAGCACAGAGGTGTTGGATGCCAAGTCCGATGATCAGATAGTTACGGTCAATATTCAGGAAGATCTGAACCAACCGATTATTGTCTATCTGGGGTCAGAATTATTGTCGAATATCCAAAACATACTTGATAGTAAGTACCAGTTGATCGATGGACAAAACATTGAGAAGTTCATTTCTTTGCTAAAGGACTGGAGCAGGCATTTCCATACCCTTCCTGAGGTAATCTTGATACACGACTCTCTTTTAGCTGATCTCTCAAAAATCAAATTTGATGAGGTGAAGAAAAAAAGTGGTTTCAAAACCGTGCCCGTCATTGTTTTTTCCAATCAATTGAACAAAAAAGTCAAACAACAAGCATGGTCTATAGGCGCTGACGAGTACTTCCACGAGCCTATTAAGTTTAAATCACTCATACCTAGGATAAAATTCTATAAAAGACTCAAAGCTGCTGGTTTTTCTAGACAAGACGCAATCCTCAAAAAGGACAAAGTCTACAAAATGTATTTTCTAAAGAGATCATTCGATATAGCTGTTGCAGGTACGGCCTTACTCTTGTTCTCTCCAATATTGATTTTAGTAGCGATTGCCATCAAATTGGAATCTAAGGGGCCAATTTTCTACGTCTCTCGACGAGCAGGCACAAACTACAAAGTGTTTAATTTCTACAAATTCAGATCTATGCAAGTAGATGCTGATACGCAACTCGAAAAACTAAAAGAGACCTCCAATCAGTATCAGGATGGCAATCAATTTGTCAAAATCAAGAATGACCCTAGAGTTACGCGGATTGGTGACTTCCTCAGAAACAGCAGCTTGGATGAGATTCCGCAGCTCTTCAATGTTTTAAAAGGAGACATGTCCATCGTGGGCAATCGCCCACTCCCACTCTATGAGGCCAAACTACTCACCACAGACAATCACGCAGAACGCTTTTTAGGGCCTGCAGGCATCACAGGACTCTGGCAAACAATGAAAAGAGGCAAAGCTGAAATGTCAGCAGAAGAACGAATCATGCTGGACAGGATATATGTTAGGAAGAATTCACTCCTGTTTGATTTCAAACTCATGCTCATGACCATACCTGCACTTATTCAATCAGAAAAGGTTTAATCACTATGTTTTTAATAGAAATACTTCTTATTAGTTATTTTATCTACTTTGTTAGCTACTCAGTCTTCTTTTCAATTGGTGGATTATTCTACCAACCTAAGAAAGTGTCGAAGCTTCCCAGTGCTTATAAGAAATTTGCAGTACTCATCCCTGGGTACAAAGAAGATCATGTCATTCTCAATTCTGTAGAAAAAAACCTTGAAATCAATTACCCAAAAAACAACTTTGATCTAATAGTGATAGCGGATTCATTTCAATCCTCAACGATTGAAAAACTTGTCCAGTACCCGATAATCATACAAGAAGTCTCTTTTGAGAAAAGCACCAAGGTCAAGTCATTGAAACTCACCATCAATGAACTTCCTGATGATTATGACTACATAGTGATCTTGGATGCAGACAACGTAATGGAAACTGACTACCTGTCCAAAGTCAACCTCTATCTACAGACTGCACCACAAGCTGCAGTACAAACTCAACGCTGGCCGAAAAACATCAATACGGATTTGGCTATACTAGATGGAATCAGCGAGTCTATCAATAACCATATATACCGTCAAGGAGCTGAAGCAACGGGTTTCTCAGTTTCGTTGAGTGGGTCAGGGATGATTTTTGAAAGAAATATCTTCCAACAGACCATTTCACAGATGGATAGCATTGGTGGTTTTGATCGAGAATTAGAGTTTAGACTACTCGAACAGGGTGTCAAAGTTCATTACTACAAAGAAGCCAAAGTACTAGATCAAAAAACAGACGATCACGGCAACTTCCAAAAACAAAGAACACGATGGATTTCTAGTCAATATGTGTATCTATTGAGATACTTGGGCAAAGGCTTCTTGGGTTTGCTAAAAGGCAATATTGTCTACTTCCACAGTACTGTCTGGAGAAACATCCAGTTGCCAAGGCTGATCAATCTAGGTCTGCTTACCATCTTTACTCTACTAGCGATTGTTCTACGCAATTACTTGAATATTTCTTACACCATTTGGATCCTATTGTGGGCACTCAATGCTGTTTCGATGATGATTGCTATTCCCAAAGACCTTTATAACAAAAAGCTGGTCGTTTCGATTCTGATGCTGCCCAAACTATTTATATCTATGCTCCTCATCCTGTTCAAAATAAAGGGTGCCAACAAGAAATTCATACACACCGAACACAAAGCAGTATAACTAATGTCAACCACACAACCACTTGTTTCTGTCATATCTGTCAACTACAACGAACCCGAGGAAACCGAATTATTTTTAGAATCATTGTATCAATCAGATTATCACAATTTTGAAACATTGCTAGTAGACAATGGTTCCAAGCGAAACATAGACCCTTCGGTTGAAAACAGGTACTCCAATCTAAGTCTTATTGTAAGTGAAAAAAATCTAGGTTTTGCAGGAGGAAATAATTTGGGTGTGGCCAAAGCAAAAGGAAAGTATCTTATCTTTCTAAATAACGACACATTATTACCTAGAGACTTTATTGACAAACTCGTCATGTTCATGGAGACCCACCCAGAAGCAGGAATGGTCTCTCCAAAGATTGTATTCCCAAATGGAAAAATACAATATGCTGGGTCTTTAGATATCAATGGAATCACAGGGAGAGGAAAAAGAATAGGGTATTTAGAAGAAGACCACGGTCAATACGACAAAAATTACCCCACCGATCTCCCACATGGTGCAGCAATGATTGTACCTGCCAAAGTCATCTCAGAGGTAGGTTCGATGTACGAAGAATACTTCTTGTACTACGAAGAGCATGACTGGAGCATGGCCATCAAAAGAGCTGGATACAAAATCTACTTCTTTGGGGAGACAAATATTATTCACAAACAATCAATCAGTGTGGGTATAGACAGTCCACTCAAAGTTTACTACATGAGTAGAAATAGACTACTTTTTCAGAAACGAAATTTTAGTCCTTTTAATACTGTATTGAGTGTGTTGTTTTATTCGTTCTTTGCCCTACCAAAGTCTTCAATCAAATATTTATCTTCTGGCAAAACAGCCCAATTCAAGAATTTATGGCGAGGTTATCTATGGCACTTAAATAAAAATTATGTTTTCAAAGGTTAAGAATAAGTGGCTACAATACAGGAAAGACAATCCAGACCACAGTACAATTAGCTTGTTTTTCAATGCAGTAGCTGGTGTATGGAGAATTGTAATGGCCAAATATTACCTAAGAAACTGTAGTCAGATAGGTAAATTCGTCAGTGTCAATGGAAGACCAAAAATAAAAAGCAGTGGCAAAATAATCCTCGGTGACGATGTGAGAATCTGGTCCAATATTGAGCAAACCAAATTGTTTACTGGTAAAAAAGGTCAACTCATCATAGGTAGCAACAGTAGAATCAACGGCTCCCATATCACCGCACAAAACAGAATAGAAATCGGGGACAATTGCAGAATATCTCCTTATACACTGATCATGGATAGTAGTTTTCACGATATTCATGATCATTTTACTGATGTAGAAGGTGAAACAATCATCATAGAGGATGACGTTTGGGTGGCATCCAAAGCCACTATACTCAAAGGCGTAAGAATAGGAAAAGGAGCGGTCATTGCTACAGGAGCTGTGGTAACCAAAGATGTTGCGCCTTATACTCTGGTAGGAGGAGTTCCTGCCAAGCTGATTTCCAAACTAAAAAACAATACAGAAGAAGATTCAACAGTTGTATCTTCGCCCACAATACTGACTTAAAAGCATATACAAGCAGCCTATGATAGAAAGAAATAATTAATCTTTTTTTAAACCAATTAATCTATAACTATGAAACCCCTACCTGTACTACTATTACTCATTATCCTGAGTCATGGACTCTATGCCCAAGACTGTGGGTGCGATCATACGATCGAACCCAAGGCCAACGGACAGGCATTTTGTGCCAATCCTGGTGTGGATTGTCCAATTACTTACGCCGAAAAAAACAACATTACTGACGTAAAACCAGGTGATGTGATCTGTATCAAAGCTGGCACATACCCTGGCTATCTCGATTTTTACAATCTTTTGGGTACAAAAGAAGAGCCTATTATCATCAAAAACTGTGGAGGAAAAGTCATTATTAATGCCATAGACAGTCAAGATGGAATGGACTTCTGGAATAGCAATGATGTACACATCACTGGAACGGGCGATCCAAGTACCTTTTATGGTATCCGTGTAAATGGAGGACAAAATGGTATTCGCCTCAACCACGTATCTATCAACTATGAAGTAGATCACATCGAAATCTATGACAGTGGAAATCACGGACTCGATCTAAAAAATGACCCTGATTGCCGAGACGAACGAAGTTTAAGAAGTGGGAACTACCCCAACGAAAGAGTAAGTGTGCATGACATATATGTGGATGGTACCAAATACGAAGGTTTCTACATAGGTGACTCTCATTACAACATCACCGTGCCTGGTACAGGGTGTACCGAAAATGTAGAAGAACAGTCTGTGCTAGATGTAGAAGTGTACAATTGTATAGTCAAAAATAATGGATGGGATGGGATTCAAGTAGGTAGTGTAATCGGGCAAGCAAGAATCTATAACAACAGAGTAGAAGACTATGGATTATTGTTGAACAATAACGACCAAGCAGGTTTTCAAATCAACCCTGGCACCAAGGCAGTTATGTATAACAACATCGCATTGAACGGTTCTGGAACAGCCTATTTTATCAATGGGGATGGATTGGAAATGTACAACAATATTTCATATAATTCGCTCACTGCACTTTCTGTTTTTGCTAAACTCACGAGTCCTGACTCTAAATACATCATCTATAACAACACCTTTTTACAGGCTACTTTTACAGGGCTATCTATCTTGCCTGCCTCTTTCACGATTCCTTCCAATCAATTCTACAACAACATTGTGCACTACACCCCAAACAATTGTAAACAGTGTACAGATGATCCTGCTTACAGGTACAAAATAGAGTTTGCTTGGAATGAGGAAAACGACCAAAACAACATCTACACCACAGATCTCTCGTCACTCAAGTTTGTCGATCCAGACAACTACAACTATAGGCTAACTACTGAATCTACATTGGCATTAGACTTGGGTGATTGTTCTCCATTCGCAAATATGGTTGCTGATTTTGATGGCTATGCTAGGGATTACAACGCTGCCTGTGACATAGGAGCATTTGAGTACACGATCCCCTCCGTCACTTTCAATGAACAATCAATTGATTTTCCACTCAATTCTAATGAGATCAAAAATTATACTCTGACTGGTTCGTATTTGAGAAGCAATATTAAAATTCCCGTTCCAGACAACTTCAGTATCTCAACTGACCCTGATAATTTTGAAGATATCGATACATTGTATATTGATATGGATCACATCAATTCCATCAATACTACCGTCTATGTGAAATTTTCACCTAATGGCATTGGAGAGTTTTCCGAGCAATTGATTCACATTACTGACGAACTAGGTGAAAAATCGCTTAAATTAACTGGAGAGTATATCGTCTTGTCAACTAAGAGTAACCTAGATGGTGTTAAAGTCTACCCCAATCCAGTAAACGATGAACACATATCATTGCATATTGACTTAGGTAAACATTCTTCTAAGTCTACAACTATGATCATGATAGACGCATCTGGCAAGGAATATTTAAGAAGACAATCTACCGAACAAACTTTCTCTATGGACATTCCCTCTACAATGACAAGTGGATTGTATTTTGTCAAAGTTATTATTGACAACAAACAAGAGTTAATTCAAAAGGTTTACATCAACTGAATACGAGATCCTATTCTACAACAATAAAAAAGGGGGAGCCTAAGCTCCCCCTTTTTTACATCTTTAGTTTCTTAAAAATCTGCTCTGGTATGCTACGAATGATCAACATGATCCATCTCCATACAAAACTCACGTAGATCGTATTCTTTTTCCTTAGCTGAGCTTTATAAATAACCTCGGCTACCTGCTCAGGCGATGAAGTCAATGCAGGAGGTAAATCCAAATGCCCAGTCATTTTAGTAGCTACAAAGCCCGGCTTCACTGTCATCACATGCAATCCTGAATGATACAGTCTATTGCGTAATCCATCCAAATAGACTGTAAAACCAGCCTTGGCACTGCCATAGAGATAATTGCTAGATCTACCTCTATCTCCAGCCACCGAACTAATACCTATGATAGTGCCAGATCCTTGTATCAAGAATTTTTCAGCGATACGATTGAGGATAGAGACAGCTCC
Source organism: Reichenbachiella agarivorans (assembly GCF_025502585.1). NCBI lineage: Bacteria > Pseudomonadati > Bacteroidota > Cytophagia > Cytophagales > Reichenbachiellaceae > Reichenbachiella > Reichenbachiella agarivorans. The sequence goes on from NZ_CP106679.1 coordinate 94,411, forward strand.
CGTGTAATTGCAGTGTATAATCCTCTCACACTCCTTCCAGTCTTGCTCTGCTATGGATTGATCTCCCAAATAACCAAACACGCAAACTGCCAGATCAAGTTTAGTCAAACATGCCTCTTGGACAAAGACCTCATGAGAAGATATATCCTCTGCATCAAACTCCATCAATTCAACCTCCACGGCACACTTCAATTTGATATCTTCCTGATATGGAAGCAATCTTTCAACTTTTCGTCCCGCCATTACCAAATCATGACCCTCCCGAGCATACACTTGGCCAATGGCCATTGCCATATCTGAGGTTCCTCCTAATATCAATATCTTTTTTTTCATCTCTATTCTGTTAACCCCAGTCTTTTACTCAACTGCGATTCAAATTTTCCTCCTAGGTTATACTTCTTCAATACTGATTTCACCTCTGGCAGCTGAGGGTAGGTAGTTTCAAAAGTAGATCGGGACATTCTCGCGTCCTTGGACAAATAAATTCTACCTCCATATTTGATCACTTGCTCATCCATCAGATCCAAAAACTCAAAAAGCCCATCTTTGATAGGAAAATCCAAAGCCAGTGTATATCCTTCCATAGGAAAAGAAAACTCATTATCCTTAGCTCCAAACAACTTCAAAACAGCCAAAAAAGAACCATAACCACTCGTCCTAATCATGTCCAGCATCACTTTCAATCCTTCGATACTACCTTCCAGAGGTAGTACAAACTGATATTGAATAAAGCCCCTTCTCCCATAGAGTTTATTCCATTCTAAAATCGAGTCTAATGGGTAGAAAAATCCCTCATAATGTACCAACTTCTTGGATTGCTTCTTCCATTGTTTATGATAGTACAAAAAATTGAATAACCGAATGGTAAAACCATTCAATGCCCAGTTGGGCAAATCCATCGGCATCTTCAATTTCGGCTTGGGTGAAGATGTATGTGCCTTGGGTGATTCTTTGCCATTTACCTGCTCCTTGCTAGCATGCTCTCCCAGCATCAATACGCTGCGGCCTATAGACGACCCTTTTTGATAGCAGTCTATCCAGGCTACAGAGTATGTGTAGTCCTTGTGCTTTTGAAACAACTCGAAAACCTCCTCCAAATTGGACGCTTTGATGTTCAATGTATCTATGAGTGCATTATCTATTTTCTTGAGACGGATTTTGGCAGACAGTACCACACCAGTCAAACCCATTCCTCCATGTGTCAAATCAAACAATTCAGGATTGTCTTGAGCACAGACCTCCACGATAGTATGATCTGCTTGCAACAACTCAAACGACTCTACAAAATTTGAAAATGACCCCTCCTTGTGGTGATTTTTGCCATGTACATTGGATGCAATCGCTCCTCCTACTGTGATAAATTTCGTCCCAGGTGTCACAGGTAGAAACCATCCCTTTGGGACAATAAAGTCCAATATATCAGACAGTAAAATCCCACTCTGTACCTCGATGATCCCTGTCATAGGATCAAAAGCAAGAATCTTATTTAGTTTGAGTGTAGACAATACCTGCACGTTGAGAGAAGCATCACCATAGCATCGACCATTACCTCTAGCAATCACTCGCTCCTTCTTGTCAATTTCCTTTATGACGTCATCACAAAAAGCAGGTTCTGTCAATTCGGCTTCAATCACAGGGAAGCGTGTCCAGTTGGATAGTTTTGTTCTTCTAATCTTTTTTGACATAAACTTCTATAAACTCTGTTGTGTATTCACGAGGAGCCTGAAATGTAAATAATAACTGATACTCTTTCGAAAGTAATTCTCTTGTTGAAAATGGATAAAAATTATTCAACTGTGGGATAAACTCGAAGATCACCATATCATAATAGTCATTGCTAATTCTACTCTCGATCTTCTTTAATTCTCTATCAAACATGGCAACATTGAGATGATACCACAAAGGCATCCCCTTTTCCAGTTCAAAGCCCATAATATCTGCCAAAGGCGTCAACTCTGACATATTCAACACCTTGGGGTTCTCAATTCCACTTGTGACCTTCCATTGTTTCAATCGCTCGATGGCGTCAATACATTCTGGCGGCAATTTGATTTTATCAAACGCCTTCTCAGGACTAATAGACCAATTAGATTTATCCAATACTGTCGTATCTGCTACATTGGTATATGAGCTCATCGAAACCACATTCTTACTTGTCTCCTTTGGCGCGAGTAAGTTGGAAAAAATTCGACCTGCGTATTTCCAATATACCCCAGACCACCATACGAATATCAATACGACCAAAGGTAAAAGAAACTTGACCTTACTAAAATTGACATCAACCTTGATATTTGATAAAATGTAATAGAACATAAAACTATGAAAGTAGATGTTGCCATCTACTGGCACATAACTCGTCACTTGCAATACTGAAGCCTGTCCCAACACGCCTAATGTAAGCAACAAAAACAGCCCTTCATTTTTATTCTTAACCCAGCTCGTCCCTTGGCTAAACTTGAACATTACGATCAATACAATCAGCAAAAGGTAAAACTTAATAAAACTAGAATCTCCAAAAATCACACCGAGCAAATCCAGAACATTGACACGAGAATAATGAGGCTCCTGTCCATAGTTGAACCAATAACCAAATTCATGCGGCACCAAAGGCAAAATAAAGGCACATGCTATCGTAGCGAAAGACAATCCATAAACCACGATCGGTATCCATTGTCTTGATATTACAGTATAATATAGTAGCAAAAGACCTGAAATCAGTACAGCAAAAGCACCGCCATCCTGTTTCGTGAAGAATGAAAGGAAAGCAAATAAAGCAGACAATACAATCAAAACGATACTCATCCAGCCTCGGCTATCATCTTGTTTTAACACCGATAACAATAAGGCAAAAGCTACAAACTCAAATACTATGACTGTATGATTGTACCATGGCCAATAATTGAAGAATGAATATGAAACCACATACAAGAAAGTAGATGCAGCGATCAGTCCATAGTTCTTGGTAAAAGATCTCAGAATCGACATGAATGCTAGCCCAGATACGATGTTGATCACCACTTGAATCTTGATCAGTGAAAAGAAATATGGCCCAAACAGTTTGAATGAGAGTGCTGGCATCAGCCAAAAGGCATACCCCATCGGTAAACCAAAATCCACAAAGGGCATTTGTCCTTGATACATCCTATAAGCTCCCTCCCATGTCAAATAAATATTATCTCTGAATGGAACATTGACAAATAAAGGCACGCATGCAAAAACAGTTATTACTGCTAACTCAAGAACCATTAATTGTGTGGGACTTAATTCCCAATTAAAAAGACGTTTCATTTAACTACCGATTAAGTATCTACTCTTATTTTTAAATATCATTTTTACTATCATCACGAATACATAAGAAATGATTACCACCACACCCCATTCGATCAACCACTCATACCAAAACCTTGGGTACTCACTATGTAGAATTCTATTCATAATTACTCTCACACCCAAAATGACATAAAAATGGATGAAGTAAATGCCAAAACTTGTTTCAGCAAGCCGACTACACAAGTCTTTCCAAAAACTACCCTTGATCCTGTCCAAAAAATGCATCAAAACTGGTATAGCTACGACCTTCTGTACAAATATGAACTGGTGTCTCCATGGGAATTCATACAGACAGAAAACAAAAAGGACAAGTAAACCCAAACTCACTACTACTATATACTTGGAGACCCATTGACGTACCATTTCAAGATTGCGGCTATACCACATTCCTAGTACATATATCGACGCAAAGTGAACAAACATCCTTGGAATGTCATTCATGTTCTCCAAGTTGCGAGGGAACAACAAAGAAACAACCAAGAGCAGAGGCAGTAACCAATACATTCTTGGGCTGTCATCCCATAATTTAAAAATTGGTCCCAACACAAAAAAGATCGCTATCATAGGCAAATACCAAAGCGGTAACAAATGCGACCCTGTAGCAAGATAAAAGGCCAGTTGACACCACGCATTAGACTCTCCTATATCAGGCCAACTTTGAAGAGCCAAATATGACGGTCCGCTATACCATCTAAGTGTCAAAGCTGGAATAGAGACTATCAAATAAGGCAACATTACGTTGAGCCATTTTCTTTTGAGATATTTTTTATAATCAAATTTGTAAGCCAAATGCTGGAACAAATAGCCAGAAATGAACACATAAAATATGGTAGAGTTCAAGTAAACTGCACTTGTAAAAAAGTAAAAATTAGATTCCAAGTCAGCATACAGTAGATGACTTGATACTATCAGCAAAATCGCAATTCCTCTAAAATAATGTATGCCTCCTAAAAAGTCATTTTTTGTTTGATCCATTTAATCAGGTTGGTTAGATATGAATATAGATAGGGCCAATCTACGAGGCAAAGACATATCACTTGATAATCTAAGAATCCTAAGCCCATAAAAAGTCTAATTGAAAAATGAAAGCCTACGGCTGACAAAAGAAAAAACACTCTATACGGCTTCCAAAACAAAATACCCAGAGCTCCTAATTCAAACAATATTGTCACAACACTAAGCAACGACATCAGCCAATCACTTTTGGATAATATTTTTGTCCATTCTATTAACTGAGGCTTTGATTGAAAGTTGCCATAGGTATACGCAACGATCCCATTCGTACCTTTCCAATCCACAGATTCAGAAACAGGAATAAATTTTTGAGCGACTGGGTTTAAGAATGAAGCTTGGCCAGATAAATAATAGGACAACGTTTCTCCGTCCATCCAATTGAATGTACCATATCTTATTTTGGATACTCCCGCCGTAAAATACCCTAATACAATTAACAGCATTATCAGCTTAAGCCCCCAGTCATTGTACGACTCAATTTTCAACCAAGAATTAAACTGAAATCGATTTTTAATCAAGTTGTCTAAAGAGAAGTTTTTAATCCCAGGTGCCATCGATAGTACCAACAAGATTTGAACAGATAGTCCAGTTTCATGGTTGTAAATACCCGTGCTCGTATCAAAGTAAATGACCATCAGATATGTCAACGCATATATAGAAAGAGTCCATCTAGTCATCAAACCCAATGCTGCAAAACAACCCACTATCACAAACAGATAAAAGAACTGGGTAGGATAGCTTGAAAACAAAGCATACAAAGCATCTGTCAAAGCATCGGATCTATAAAACAATACAGGCTCGGAAAAATATGCTCTGAACTTATGACTAACAGTGATCAACTCCTTGAGGCTGATTAAAACCAGAAAAATTCGGAGTAAGGGAATATATGGCTTGTCTGTCCTTCTGAACAGTTGAAGATAAAGGCTATTGATCTTGCTCAAAATCATAGAGAATTAAATGATCTAGATTCAACATCATAATAGCCCAATGTATCAATCTTAAATGCACGTTCTGATGGAGTCAACCAGTCCATCAAAAGATAAATACCCTCTGTATCTGAATTCTTGGCAAGAATTAAATCACTCAATTTAAGAAAAAACGCCTCATTTCTTTGTTCGAAACCTTCTACCCCTCCTTCAAAATAACCCTGTGGAGATCCTGGTTCTGATGAACCATACACGTTGCTAAAATAATATCGCTTTAACTTGACCTCCCATAAACCATATTTGGGATAGTCAATGGGCTTCATTTCATTGTTTGAACTAGCAATAACAAAATCAAAGGTCACCGTTGTATCCTGTGTAGTCACATAGTGACCAAACATCGGATTATTAGAAAATGGAAAGTGCTCTTGACCTACAGTTATTTCAATCAGATTTGGTATCAAAAAAGCACCAAAAACAATAAATACAATAAGTGGATAAAATTTAGGCATGGTTAAAATTACAGCCCACTTTTTGGGTGGGCTGTTTCTTTTTATTTTTTAACTAGTTTGATCGTTTCGATCTTGTCATCTTCATTTTGAATTTGTAGAAAATACATTCCAGATGTGAGTGAACTTGTATTGATGTTGAGTTCGTTAATACCCTCTAGCATGGCTTCACTTTTCGTATAGACAACCTGCCCCATTTGATTATAGATATTGATGCGAGACATTTTATTTTCTGATACATTTACCTTGAGGTTGATTTCACTTTCAAAAGGATTAGGATACGCGACTATAGCTTCCTGATAGACTTCCAATTCTTCTTTCAACTCTACATCCTCTCGTTCTCTTGCTAGAGCTTCAACATTCCCCCCAAATGCATTTGAAACTTTCAAAACAATTGCATTGACATATGCCAGATTTGTCCCTGTCATAGTTCTCATATCAATAGTCATATTACCTATTTCATCAGAAACCACATCCGAAATCATTGCCGTCTCAGTAGTATTAAATGAGGCATTCAAAGAGACAGATTTTTCTCCTATTGTAAATTGTGTCCCTCTGTATGTAGCAGCACGACTAGCAAAGAAAATCACGTCATATTGCTGATTCAAAGCAAGATTAGAGAATTTTACCGAAGCAACTTCTGCTTGCTCTATCCAATAATACGACTGAAGTACTACATCAGGATAAACTCCAGAATTATCACCAGTTACTGATCCTTGGCTACCAGAAGTATTGAAGGTAGTAGAAAAAGAATTTGCAACTACTGTCATACTAATTCCTGTATTGTTACCAGAATCATTCTTCAAATCGCTCGTAACATTACCTACGAAGGGAACTTGGGCTGTATTGTTCCAGGGTGCAGGTGCTATAGAATTTTCATCACCGATGTTTAAGTAAACATAGTAGGAATAAGTATACTCTTCTACTACATTGGAGTACAATGAAGGACTCACATCATTAAAAGCCCTTGCTTTATAAAAGTAACCAGTATTGGTGCTCAATCCCTGATCAATATATTGATTCACTCCAGCAGGTAGTGTAGATATGAGTGTCCATGGACCAGAACTACTCGTAGACCTATATAGCTCAAATCCATCTTCATTGCTACTGTTGTCATTCCAATTCAATCTGATGGCTTGTTTTGATTCCGCTTGTGCAGTCAAATTAGAAGGTGCTTCTGGATAATCAGGCATTTCATAGAATCGAATCTCCATGGCATTGATATACTTCCAAGGAGAACTAGCTGGTTTTTTCACCGTAAATACAATTTGTCCAGCCGCATCTGGTTTCAATCCTTTGATCTCTGCTACAGAGGTAGAATTGTTGGTAGCATTCAGATCAACAGTAGTGCTACCCACAGTATATTGGGTGATTCGGGTATCAGAAATATCTCCTCTACTACCAAAGAAAACCAAATCATATACTTTATCAACATCCAATCCGCTCAAAACAAAGTCCTTATTGTTGGTCGTATTATCGGCAAAATATGAAGCCATTGCTAAATCAGGATATACCCCAGAGTTATTGCCTGTATTTATTCCACTATTATTACCTCCCGCCCAACTATTAGATAACCTCAATGCATATCCAGTATTGACTCCAGATGTAGTACTGATATTGCTAATGCTGAGGTTGGCAGACGGTGTGCCAATCATATTGTTCCAAGGAGCGGGTACCGCATAACTTGAGTTAATACTAAAATTGATCAATGCTGTTTCATATACAAACTCCGTGACAGAAGCCACAAAAGTTACTGATGCCCTGTTATTGTTAATATCAATGGCTTCAATTTCAATAGTGTATGTACCCAAATCATAAACTGTAGCATCAAAAACTATATTTCCATTGTTGGCATCAATCATTTCGAATGTAGCGAATGCAGGTAGATTAAGTACGTCAACACTCATATCATCGCCTTCTGGATCTGTCACAGAAAAGCTAATTGTTCTTGACAATCCTGCTTCTATGCTTATGTCATAATACCCTTGGATCAATGGTTCACGATTCGAGTATTCATAATGTACTGAACCACTGAAAGCAGAATTGCCAAAATCATTTACTGCGCGTACCTTATAGTATTGATCCTGCAAACTCAGGTTGGTATCAGTGTAAGTAGGGGTCGAGACGGTCGCGATTAATTCATAATTATCTTCATTACCGATAGATCTAAACACTTCAAATCCAGTCTCATTGTAGGCATGATCTGTCCAATCCAAAGTGACTCCTCCCTCCAGCGACAATTGTAGGTCTGATGGAGCAAATGGAACTATTCCTGAGAAACTCACTGCCTCAACGATCAGGGTGTTCAAATAGGCAATGCTAAATCCACCAGCATAGGTGATATTATTAACACTCACTCTTATTTCTCCATTAACATCAGGAGATATACCCTCCAACCGAGCTATCTGGTCTGTATTATATGACGTCTGTACTTGAGAAGTCTCTGATCCAATTCCAAATACTGTCGTACGATCACCTCCTGAATTCCTACTTCCAAAAAAATCAAAATTATATACAGCATTGACGTCAAGCCCCGTAATTCTAAGGTATTCAGGACCACTATTACTCCAGAAATAAGACATTCTAGCTTCATCTTCATAGACTCCCGTAGGCATACCTCCACTCACTCCTGAGCCATTCCAAGTGGTTTCTAGTATTACAGACATATTGCTCATCACAAACCCTTGATCATTTTTGATGTCGGTCAGTGTTACTCCTGCGGTAGGAGTGGTTACCATTAGGTTGTTCCATGGCGATGGAGCTACAGATTGACTACCAAAATTAATGTACACCTTGTGGTTTGGGTCGAATGGAACAACAGTCAATTCAATCACTTGCTCATCAAAACCTGTACGAACTGCATTGTCATCTTCTACACGGACATTGATAAAATAATGCCCACCATCAGTAGACAAACTAGGACTAAATACAATTGACATACCCAGTCCATCTTCGCTTGATTCGGTCGTAGCAAACTCAGGTAAGCCTGTCACAATCCAGCTCAAATTATCACCATTCAAATCACTGGCAATGAATGGGATGGTCAATGATTGGGCTCCAAACATCTCGTAGGAAGTTTCAACCTCGTCGATGACAGGGTCATAATTGCTAATCACCTGAAGATCAAAATAGACTACAGCACTTTCTCCTCCAAATGCATCCATCGCCTTCACTCCCAGTTGACTATATGCCCCTTCATTGATCGCTTCTGGTGCAATATTCAAAGTAATTGTATTACCGTCTTGAGATATGAGAGAGGCAAAACTGGGGAAATTAACTGCTTCAAACGTCAACGGATCTCCATCAAAATCCTCTGCCGATACCACAAGATTGATTTCATCCTCATAGAAAATACTAAAGTCTGGAATATCTGTCATCACCGCAGGTACACTGTTAGGTGTAGTTGCTGACTTAATAAGTGACAAATCAGAATACCCTTGCACACTCAGGGATCTGACAGCATAAAAATAGGTTCTACGCGGATTGAGATTCACATCAGTAAATTCCTGAACTGTTGGCTCTAATACTGCCACCAATTGGAAATTTTGATCATCATCAACAGACCTCAACACTTCGTATGCAGCTGCTCCTACACCTCCCCAAGTAACTTTCATAGACTTACTATTGATAGGCGTGACCGTCACATTAGAAGGCGCATCCGTCGCTTTGGGCAATGAAAAAGTCGTCGCTCTAGATCTAGTATCGGCTCTTTTGATCAGAGAATTGATTACCGAACCATCGATAGTCGTACCAAACATGAAGAAATCGTCAATCCAACCATTGAAGTTGTTGTTATTAGAATCAAAGGCATTGTTGCTATTAGTAGCTCCTAGACCTGCACCATTAGAGTGGGCATTTACCGTGGTATATCCAATATTCAGATTTTCGGCCATCAAAACACCATCCAAATAGAGTGACATATGACCATTGTCAAAACTGGTAGCGACATGAACCCATGCTTTGTCAGCTACTGGTGCTGATATGATGGTTTTGTTATTACTTATTTGCACAACAAATTCAAGAACACCATTGTTGATTCTGATCGCATAACCATCTACATTGCTGCCTTCCTCGAACACATCTTGAATACCTACTGTTGTGTCTGTGTACAACCAGAAGGCGACTGATCTTTCTGTAAATGCATTGTGAATAAATTTATTCCCATTGTCGAGATTGACGTAATCAGCAGTCGCATGAAAATGCAAGGAATGTGATCCTTGTTTGATTTGATTAGAATCAAAAATAGGAGTCCTATAATAGGTGGAAACGGAATAATTACCTGACTCATCGTCTATGTTGTCATCCAGTTCTAGTTGCATCAGTATCCCGTCATATTTGACAGTCGCTACTGATGACTCTGTATAGTTGCCCAATGCTACGACTTGATAATAGTAAGTAGTCTCTGGCAACAAATCTGTATCTGTATATTGCGTAGTGCCAGCAGGCAAAATAGCCTGTGATGTATAATTCAAATCATCTCCATCTGATCTGAATATTTGAAATGATATTTCATTGCTACTATTATCCAACCATGTCAAAGCTATCTCATCAATAGCTGTAGCAGTAGCTACCACATCTGATGGTGCTACTACCACTTCGGTTGGAATCGACACTTCATCACTAAATGCATTACTAGGAATCAATTGTCTGGATCCTACACCATGCGCGGTATTCTTCCAATATACCCTCATTGTGTTTCCCCCTGTAGCCTCGAAATATGTGATCACAATTGGGTATGCCCCAGCAGTTGGGAACACATATGTACCTTCTCTATACTGGCTGCCATGTGCCCCATCGTTGTTTACAACCAAATCATTTTCATCATAGTCTCCTATATACAACTTGCTACCATCATCTGAGTAGGTCTCAAAAGTATATGATCCTGCAACGGGTATTTTAATATATCCTTCCCAATAAAAAGCAAAACGATCGTTTACTTCGCTGATGCTAATATCTACATCATCTGATATTCCTTCCTTCACCGGGGTCAATGCATTAAAATTAGGCAGACTGCTCCAAGTGCCCTCGAAATATTTGTAATTCAAACCCGAAAAAACAGGGGAAGCAACTACTCTGTTGCTAAAGACGGATTCATTACCAGAATAATCAACAGCTACTACTTGAAATTTGTATATAGCTGCTTCTACAAGGTTATAAACTGTCATAGCAGTCTGCGTAGTAGAAAGTACTTTTACCCCATCTTGATAAATATCATATTTTTTGACCCCAACATCGTCAGTAGCGGCATCCCATTCAAGACTTACACTAAAATTGGTAGTACTGACAACCGTTAGATTTTTAGGCGCTGTTGGGTTGATCTGATCACGGTCTGTGGTAGCAGACACTTCAGTAGACAAGACAGAAGCACCATTCTCATTGATTGCTCTCAAAGAATATGAATATTCAGTCCCTGCCTCCAAACCAGTATCCACGTAGCTGGTAGTACCTGCAGCCAGTACCGTCAATAAACTGTACGCACCTGTGTGTGCCTTCCTTCTGTACAATTCAAAGCCTGTTTCGTCAGAAGAGTTATCACTCCAAGCAACATTGAGTACAGTCTTGGACTCTGTAGCAACAGATATATTGCTCGGTACAGTAGGCACTCCCACTCCAGTATTACTAAAAATAACAAATGGATCTGAATATAAACTCGAGCACCCATAAAGTTCTTGTACCAGTGCCCTGTAAACACCAGGCGTAGCATTAATCGTCTGAGAAGTACCTGCCAACACACCATCTTTGTACCACTCGTACACTTCATATCCGTCTGGTAAGCCCAAACTTACGCTAGTACTACCATTAGGATCGGGAAGAATAACACTTTGATATGAAATCTGTGCAATAGGAGGTGTCTGAGTAGGCTGTCGTTCTCCTACAGTTTTGACATCTGACCACTCTGTCCAAGTACCATCAATATTAATTCTAACTGTGTAGTCACCATACTCCGTGACATGCAGTTGGTTTTGGTTTTGCCCCGTGATCAGTACGCCATTTTTTCTCCATTCATAGGAATTATGCCTTGGATTCACTCCCAAAGTAACATCTACCGCATCTTCAGGACATACATCACTATAGTTGAACTTGGCATATATTTTATTAGCCTTATGTTCTAGAAACCAAGAGAAAAAATCGCTCCTATTATACATGGCATTCCACGTACCATGTCCCAACTCGGGGAGATAAAAACGCTCCATCTGACCACCAGCAGCTGCAAATTCAGCAGCTTCCTGATTGACAAAAACTGGATTTGGGTTCTTATCAAGACCTCCGTTAGCAACTCTAAATGGTGTATAAACCAAATCATCATAACTATAATTACTGAAATCATCTTCGTTAACCATCCCTGACATTGGGAAGACTGCTGCAGCCACTTCAGGGTATGACAAGGCAAAATTCCAAACAAATTTTGCTCCATTTGACAAGCCATGTATATAAACCCTCGTTTGATCAATTGGAAGACCCGTATCTATCAACGCATCCAAGATTGATTTGACAGTTTCGGCACTAATATTTTGTGGGTAGACCAAGAAACCAGGGAATTCTCCACTCAATACAGCGTCTCTGTGACGCTGTCCTCCATGCTTCAATTGGTTATTGTTGTCATTACCTGACTCCCCCTTCCCGTGAAAGAACAGGATGATTGGATACTTTTCATTCGCGTCAAATGACCAAGAATTATTACCACTGTTGTAAGTGACACCATTCGGAGGCATCAACCTGAATGCATGATAATCATAAATAAACGGCAAATACGGAGATGTATCCCAGTTGGTACCTACTTGAGTATAACCCCATGGTGCAACGACATTGGGATTAGGATTGCTCGGAAAAGGTACTGATTGACTATAAACTGAAAAAGATACAAACAGGAGGCTCAATAGAGCCAGTAGGTTAAGGTTAAGCGTCTTCATTAGAATATTAGATAGTTCTATTAGGTACTAGATACTTAACTGGTCGTACTACGAAATTAGATGTTTCGCTCGATTGTAAAAACTTATCTTATAAGAAAAATTCAAATTTAGATTATAATCATAGTTTATATAAACATTGTACAATAATCATATACCTAAATATAGGGAGGTGATTATCAATGAACCAAAAATTGAAAAAAGGGAGGTAACTCCAAAAAACATATCTATCTAAAAACACGCTCAAAATGCAACAAAAAAGCGACATGAACAGGTTTTAGAAGAACTAAACAGAATACCTGCTATATCGCAGACAACAAGATTCATATTTACAAATAATTTGATTAATACAGATTGAATGCTAGCTTGCTACTAAAATAAATTGTAACACCACTGCATTTACATACCTTCTTAATCAATGTTATTTATTGAAATAATCCAATTTTATCCTTTCGTTATTATGATTCTAAAATTAAATTTCAGAATATCCCTGTTGTAGAAGTCAAGTAAGTACCGTGAGAAAAAGTATAATTCGCATTTTTTTTCATATTTGCATTTCTCAATCTATCTAGCCTAAACCGTACATCATTAAATGTCTAACCTCAAGTATTGGATCAATCGAGCTAGCTTTTCGCTCATTAATCGATTCACCATTTTTTTCTTTGGTTTTGCTACGTACTTTGTACTAGTCAGGTACTTAGACAAATCTGACTTTGGAATCTATACATTGTATATGATCATTGTGACATTCACAGAGATGGCTAGAAATGCATTTGTCCAAAATGGATTTGTCAAGCACTATGTGGACGAACGATTTAATCCAAAAGAAGTAGTAACTGCCTCCCTTGTTCTAAATGTAGGACTGACGGTTGTATCGGCATTTGGATTGTACATTTTTGCAGGAGCAATCGGTGATTCTTATAAGTCCAACGATTTGGCAGACATGATTCGCATCTACAGCTATGCTTCTATCTTGTTCGTACCATACTCTCAGTTGACCTACTACCTGAGTGCACATGCCAATTTCAAACAAATGTCTGTTTTGTCAATATGTCGCTATACCTCCTACTTCGGCATGGTACTGACGGGCGTATTGTTAGACCCTACAATTGACCTCATTGTTTTAACTCAATTGCATGCTGTATCCATTTTCATTGGATCTGCTCTTGCTTTATATGTCATTATCAAAATCGGAATAGATAAACCCGCATTTAGTATGCCCTTGATTAAAACATTATTCAACTTCGGTAAGTACACCTTCGGCACAGGTCTCAATTCGTTCCTAACGAGAAGTGTCGATCAGTTGATGCTAGGCTATTTCATCTCCAGCGAGGCTGTAGCTACCTACAACATTGCTGGGCGTTTTCTCAACTTCATAGAAATACCCATTGCTTCTATCTCACACATGATGTACCCCAAGTTTGCCAACAGCATCAACATGGAGGATGTGCAAGGTGAAAGAGCGAGATTGTATGAGAAATCTACAGGTATGCTGCTTGCTGCCATTACTCCTTTTATCTTAGTTATATTCATCTTTCCATCATTTTGCATCACGGTAATTGCAGGAGAAAAGTACCTCGATGCTGTCCCTGTCTTACAAATATTCATTATTCTAAACCTGCTTAAGCCACTCGGTGTGCAGGCTGGTTCAGTCCTAGAAGTAGCGGGCAAACCCAAAGTAATATTCTATGCTTTGCTATCTAGTACTGTATTGAATATCATTTGCAACTATTACCTGATTCGAATGGAGGGGCCATTTGGGGGATACATAGGTGCCGCCCTTGCTTCGGCTCTTTCGATCGTTTTTTTTACAACCATAGCCATGTCATATGTATATAGAGAGTGTTATTTCAAATTCACTGGCATTTTTGCACATATGATGGATGCGTATCGAATTGGGTTTGAACTCTTGAAAACCAAACTCTCAAAATAAAAAACCTAACATGACCCCTAAACAAAAGAACTTCATCATTGTAAGTGTGACGCCATGGGATTTCGAATATGGCAGCAATGTCAGAGATATTTCTCAGGAATTGTCAAAAAACCATCGTGTGTTGTTTGTCAACATCCCCATGAAACGTACGGAGCTTAGATCCAGCAAAAAGAAATGGACCGAAGACAGAAAATCTGTCATTCAATCTAAAAAGAATCATTACAAAAAAGTCAATTCCAATTACCATATCGTGACGACACCTGTCATATTCGAACCGATCAACAGACTCAAGCCATCCTTCCTTTTTGACCTACTCAACAAAACCAATAACAAACGCTACGCAAAAGCTATCCAACAAGCAGCCAAAGATTTCGATTTTGAGGAGTATTACTTAATCAATGACAATGATTTTTACTCAGGTTTCTATCTTCCTGACTATTTGATTCCCATCAAATCTATCTACTACCTAAGGGATAATTTCAGGGCGATGAATTACTGGCGCACTCACTCTGATAGGTTAGAACCTAGGCTGATAACCAAATATGATCTCACGCTCACCAACTCCGTCTACTTAGCTAATTATGCTGCGGCATTTAACACGAGTGCCAAATACGTAGGACAAGGCTGTGACATTGATTACTTCTTGCAAGCTACCAAAGATGTTGAAAAACCAGAAGATATGAAATCTATCAATGGACCTACTATAGGGTACATAGGTGCACTCAACTCCGAAAGATTAGACATAGGCTTGATCAAATTTTTAGCAGAAGACAACCCTACTTATCAGTTCGTATTGGTGGGCCCCGAAGATCAAAATTTTAAGACCTCTGATTTACATCAGGTCAACAACGTTCATTTTTTAGGTTCCAAGGATTTTTCATTGCTCAATGAATACTTACAATCATTTGATGTGTGTATCAATCCCCAAGCCATCAACCCTATTACAATTGGTAATTACCCAAGAAAAATCGATGAGTATTTGGCGGTCGGCAAGCCTGTTGTCGCCTCATACACTGAGACGATGACGCCATTTGAGACCGTAACTTACTTATCAAAAAACAAAAAGGAATTTTCCGAGAATATTCGAAAAGCTTTGGCAGAAAATGATGAATCCAAAACAAAAGCCCGGATTGCATTGGCCAGTGATCATACCTGGAAAAATTCTGTAGATTTAATGCTTAAATACATTACACAATCATGATTTACAAAAAACTATTCATACTTGCCTACCTAGCCCTAATCGGTCTCGGAACGTTTGCTCAAGAAAACATAGAGGTCAATCAAGAACACTTAGACAAATTGATAATCACTGCTATTCAAAACAGTACCAAATTGGACAAGCAGCAGATCGAATTAAACTCAACCGACTATCAGACCAAAATGCTCAATAACGAGCATTTAAGTTTATTCTTTATCTCTGGTAACCTCAATGAATACAGTATAAGGGAATTGAGTGGTGACAATACGGTTCCTAATTTTTATCCTCGGTACAACCTAGGTGTAAATGTCAGGCTGAATCACTTTTCTGAAGTCAAGAATAGAAAAAAACTAATCCTACAGGAACAACAGCTCATACTCAAAGATGCAGAAGAGGCCGAGAGAGACATCACTGCTGAAGTCACTAAAAAGTACATCAGCTATTTAAAGCAAAAGAAAATTTACAACATCAAAAAAACACTTGAACAATTCAGCATTGCAGATTTCAATGCTTTGGAACAAAAATTCATTGAAGGAGAGTTGGACATAGACAAATACAATAATTCTAGGAGAGTCTATTACTCTACCAAGGTAGATGTCATCAATGCCGAAAGTGACCTATTGACAAGTAAAACCGAGCTAGAATCTTTCGTGGGCAGCACATTGGCAACACTGGGAATAGAGTAACCCGATTCGCCTTATTGCTCCGATTTGCTCATCAAACATACGTGTGCCATACAAAAGCCTAGCAGTATTTTTAACGACCCAATATTGAGTATCTGTTGGGGATATTGACCCAATAAGAACATAAAAAGGAGTGCAAAAATAACTTTGTTGAGATTGTCCGAAAAATCATCTTCCTTGACCTTTAGGGTATCCAATGATTTGCTAAGAATGAGATAAAAAATCACCAGCCAGATCGCCAAACCAATCACGCCCGTTTCAATCACGATTCTGACCAATTCAGAATCTGGAGGAAATGAGCCTAAAAAGGTGTTGGGAGAATATTTCATCCCTAAGTACCCTGTGCTACCGAGACCAAATCCAATAGGAGATTTACTCAAGTATCCACGCAAAACCTTTTGGTTGTCATACCTCACCTGCATAGAGTTGTCTTCCTCAGGATTAAATGCTGTCGTCATCACATGCAGAGCTGCACCACCCCCTGTCTTAGCTACATACCCGACCAATAAGACTGCGATGATGCAAGTGTAAACCAACAATTCCTTGCTCCTACTCAATACTATATATATAGCCGCACCCGCAACAAACATGACCGTAGCAGTACGGGTGCCCGTGTAAATCATAGCCCATGCAGATAACCCACAAAGCAACAAGAGCGTATATTTTTTACTTGGCTTGATGTTGTTTTGAAATGCCAAACCTAAGCATAGTACAGCATTGAAAGCGAGGATCACCCCGTTTTCCATTGGACCTGAAAAAAAGGAAATCTTTCTAAACCTCCCCCAGGTGTAAATCAAAGAAATAGACTCCTCGCTTCTTGTTACAAACTTGTAATCCCATGGTGGGAACCCTCCA
The DNA here is from genome assembly GCF_025502585.1 of Reichenbachiella agarivorans. Lineage (NCBI taxonomy): Bacteria > Pseudomonadati > Bacteroidota > Cytophagia > Cytophagales > Reichenbachiellaceae > Reichenbachiella > Reichenbachiella agarivorans. The sequence goes on from NZ_CP106679.1 coordinate 111,764, forward strand.
AACTCTTGTACAAAAGTATAGAGAGCTGCTAGCAAGCAGAAAAACAACCAAAATTTAAGCAAGGTCTTTATAGTCCCTCTGTCGTGCATAAACAAAGAGTATATTACAAAGAAAGGAATGATATTGTTGATCACCTGACGGATCGCATGGAACCAAGCGACTCTAGACGCGGCAAAGGGATTGAACAACTCGATAAAACTAACCAGTAACCATAATAGCAACAAATAACCAAACAAGGTAGTAAACCCTTTGAGTTGTCTTTTAAAAACTAACACCAGTACAGCTAGAAAATTCAACCCCTCCAAAACAAAACCAAGTGGAATAGAGGTAATCCCCAGCAATCGGTAAAAAGTAAAAAAAAGAAGAAATGTAGATCCCAAATTAGCAACCACAGCATACAGTGGATTGGTTATCACTACACCGATCACCATGCTGGCAATCATTATTGCCAATATAAATACTCCAAAAACAAGATTGAGAGATGTCAGAAAATTGGCCATCACTACTAGCACTACTATCAAAGTAATGAGCACCCATGAGTTATTCTTTATCTTATCTAAAATCAGATAATACATCTCAGACTTACAAATAATTAATCTTTAGCAAAAAAAACAAAGACAAAAGAGCACAAACGATCTTTAACCCAAAGATGATCAAGTTCAAAAACGGATCGCTACTCTCCTTCTCCTTATACCTACGCATCTTCTGGATCTACTTTGTTCAAAATGACAGGTCCTACCTTACCTTCATGCTGTAAGATAAAATCAAGTGAAGTCTTATCTTTCTTGGTAAATTCATCATCTACACTGAAAATGGGTACCACCATATCTACATATCTTGTCAGTTCATGGGAATCAGAATATTGATTCAAAGCAGCCCCTTCAATAAAAATATAATCATATTCGGGACTCAACAAGTTGATCAGACGCTTAAAATCCAATTCTGCGAACACCTCTTCGGGTGACCTCTGCAAACTTTGGCTTTTCACAATGTAAACAAAGCCATTGGAGGTTCTCGACACTAGGCTAGAGTTGACCATGCCCAACATCTCCGTATCACTCTTCTGCAGCCAACCGTGCTTATTCAACTCAATAACACCATCCAACTCTCCTTCCTGAATTTGACCATCTTTAGATAGCTGTGTAGAGAGAAAATTGTTTCTGAAATTGGTATCTATGATCAATACTCTTTTTCTTATCAAACTCATCGAATATGCCATAGCTGTAAGTAAAAATGATTTTCCAGCACCTTGACGCAACGAAGTAAACATGATTACTTTGACTGGTTGTCCTAATATCTCATACCTCACTTTCCTGAGTGTGTGTGTCAGATTGGTGATATATTCTTCCTTTTCTTTCTCAAACGCGCCAACCAACACATTAGACAGATTCATTTTTAACAACTTTAACCTAACGACAGTACCAGAAGGATCCAAATTGGTCTGTCTTCTGAACTTAATTGGATTTTTGAATCTCATATCCAACAGCTCCAATGCCAACAACACAAACAGAGTCATGACAAAACCTACGATAAGTCCTAAGGCCGTGAAAATTACAGTTTTTCGTGATTGAGGATCCTCAGGCACATCTCCATAATAGGATATTTTCACTGAACTGGTACCTACCAATAACTCACTCCTGGCTTGATTGTACTTGTCTTGGGCTGCAATAAACTCATTTCTAGCTTGTACCACTTCTGTCTCCAAGTTTTCAAGACCTGATTTAGTAGAGGCCAAACTCTGAACTGTTCCCTTTTCTACTTGGAATTGATCCTTCAACCTTTTCAAATCACCAAGTGCTATTTGATATTGGAGTTCAAGTTCATTCTCTTCAACAAACAAATTGTCCAACTCTCGCTTTCCACCACTCGTCGATGTGTGCAGATACATCTCTGATTGTAATTCTCTACGCAACAACACAAGAGAATCCATCAATTGCTGATTATTAGGCTGCTGCATCAGTTTTGAGCTTAATCTGTCCAATTCAGATTTGAGTCCTACTATCTTTTTGTGATTCTCAAAATTACTTGTCTTATCCATCTTGGCGATCTTCTCTCTCAAGTTCTCCAACCTGAAATTGATACTGCGGACGTTGCTCTCTTTCTCTCTAATGAGCTTTTCAAACTCAGCAATTGGGTCAGAGTCAGAATTTGAAGTGAGGAAGTTATACCTAGTTTTGTATCTGTTGAGCTTCTCTGTATTTTGGTTAAGCAACTGCTGTTTGTCTTTCAATATCTGATCCAACACTGCCAAAGATTCATTTAGTCGGTTGGTCTTCTGATAATCATTGTACGCCACAAAATCTTCCGCCCAAAGATTTGCCACATAGGCAGATAGATAGGGTACTTCTGAGGAAAAGCGAATGTTGATAAAATCTGTATTGCCAACCCTATGTATGTCTACATTCTGTAACATGTCCTTTTCCACATACTCATAGATCTCAAGCAAGTCATAAATATATCTCCCTATATCGTCGGTTTTACTCACAAATGAGAAATCACCAATAGCCTTTCTCAATTCGGACATTACACTATCCAACATCTCTCCTTCTGGCTTCAATACCTCTTCCTTTTCAAAAGCAGGTCGTCTAAATGGTTTTTCGGAAGACAAATCATGAAGTAACAGCTTGTATGACAATCTGCTCACAACACGTTTTGATTTCATGTTTTCAATCAGATTGCTAAAACTCAACGACGTTTGAAAGGGATTGATTTTGCTCTGATCCCCCACATAATCGATCGCAATGGTCAACCCAGTAGACAACTGAGATTCTGATATATAAATCCGATCCGTCATAAATCGCAATACAAAAGCAAGCATCGCCGACACCAAAGGGATCAGTACCAAGTAAAATTTCTTCCTAATGAGCAGTTTAATAAGTTCTTGAAACTCCATCTTCTTATTTTAATATAAACTAAATATTACTACTTCAACACCTAAACATGATCACTCATTCTGCTGCTCCGACTGGTGTCGACCTAGCATTTTTGAATTCAATTCCTTTTCGACAAACCTCAACCCCTGGTGGCTGAGATGACCATGATCTATGTAATTTTCTACCTGATCTCTAAATGACAAATACCTGTCAGTATTAAAATCCAGGATCAACTCATCCTCAAAAAACAATGCCGAAACTCTGTTCTGATACTTTCGATGTTCTGATTCATTTGCCTGCCAAATTTGAGCAGGAATGGGATGAAAATATGCTGAAACAACGATTTCCTTTTGTCTCAATTCTTTCAACAAAACATCTAATTCTTCCAGCGCCATCTCATCTACCTCAATAGGCTCATCTTGATGTAGAATGGACTCCTCTTTAATTTTACCAGCCACATCTTTGACTCTGAATAGTGCATTGTAATCATTGGTACCATAGAACGTATATTGTTCTTTTGGGAACTTGTGAGGCATCAGGTCATACTCACGTATCACATAGAGTGCATATGTCTGGTACAAATTCAGTGATCCAAATGCCTCATAGTACAACGCCTGATCCAATTGTCCCCCTTTGCTCCCAGAGTCCTTGGTCAAATAGGGATGCAAACATATGATTACCGATTGCACATCACCATACTTTATTACATTGTTCAATATCTGCTTGAGTTCAGAGATATTGGCACCCATGACACTGGCATTATAGTACTTCAGTTCACCAGACCACAGCTTGGTTACGTCAAGATTATCTGATAGTGAGGGGCCTATCAATACTCCCTTAAAACGACTTGGGATATAATTATAGGACATAATATATTTAGAAGTCTTCTCGTTGTGATAGATTTTCTTGTCCCCGTGCTGTCCATCTCCAAACAAACCAAAAATATCAATCCAAATATTGATTAGAGTAATGATTCCCAAAACAACTATACTACCAAGCAATGTCAGTACTAAAAACCTCCTTGTTTTATTTCGTTTGACGGTCATGTTTTTAAAAATCAAAATACAAGAATTCTTGATCAATAGAAGAGTTCAAAAACGTCACATTGAGTACCGTCAATACTACAATAACAACTGCATGCCGAGCATTGATCTGAAATCGCTCAGCAAACTCTTGGCTATTGGGAGCAAATAGTAAAACGACTCCTGCTACCCAAATAGGAAAATCATACAATTGTGAAATCAATTTAAATCCTTCTCCTGTAGTCTCTAAGTGTATCATGCTATTGAGTACATGCAAAGCATCACCCCATGATTCAGCTCTGAAAAACACCCACGCCATATTCACAAACAAAAAAGTAATCCCAAGTCCTACAACATAAGGGATTCTAATTTTCAACTTCTCAAAAAAACTATGAATCACCAGACCCAAACCATGCAAAAAACCCCAAAACAAGAAAGTCCATCCTGCTCCATGCCAAATCCCACCTATCAGAAAAGTTGCCATCAAATTGAGTCTTGTTCTAAAAGCTCCTTTGCGATTGCCGCCTAGTGGTATATAGATATAATCTCTCAAAAATCTACTCAAAGTCATATGCCATTTCCTCCAAAACTCTTTGATACTTGAGGATTTGTATGGAGACCAAAAATTGTTGGGAATGATGATATTGAAAAACAAAGCAATCCCAATCGCCATATCTGTATATCCGCTAAAATCAAAATAAAGCTGAACTGTATAAGCCAAAGATGTCACCCAACTATCTATAGTCCCCAAAATCGATGCATGACCATATCCTGCATTTGCAATCTTGCCAAAAGCATCTGCCACAATTACCTTTTTAGCCAAACCCATATTGAATACAAACAATCCCTTGGATATATTCTCAGCATTTATTCTCTTCTTGGATTGATCAAAAAATTGGGGCATCATTTCGGCATGGTGTACAATGGGTCCTGCTATCAACTGAGGAAAGAAAGAAACAAACAGCGCATAATTGAGAAGCTCCATTTCCTCTACTACATCCTTGTACGTATCCACCAAAAATGCAATCTGCTGAAAAGTAAAGAAGCTAATACCCAGTGGTAATATGATATGCAAGAGGTTGTAATTGTCCCCTGTCAAAGCATTGAAGTTGGAAATAAAAAAATCAGCATACTTATAGTATCCCAGTACCGAGACATTGAGCCCAATACCTATGACCAACAGCATTTTTTTCCTCCCTCCATTATGTTGGGCTTTGATAAGTTTATGAAAACCATAATTTACCAAAATTGAACTTATAATCAGTGTGACGTACAGCGGATTCCACCATCCATAGAAAAACAAAGAAGCCAACAGTAACCAAACCTTAGACAATTCAAACTTGTCAAAATGATTGAGTATAAAATAAACTATGAACGTAACTGGAAGAAATAAGAATATGAATTCAAAAGAATTGAAAAGCATGTTAATTAGGTGTAGGCTTAGCTAATGACTAGGTAAATAATAGCTTGGTTTATAAACGTGAATTTACAAAAATATATTACCAAGTATCAAAATTAGAGCATAAGACATGGTAATATTTCTCATCATGAATACCTAAATAATACTATATACAGAACCAATTGTACTTATCAGGAATTCATCTCCACGAATAGTCATTTACCCTAGACTTTTCATCTATCAATTTTATATTGCGCTGAGATTTAACCTTCTAACCTAACCATGAAAACCCTTTCTTTGCTCAACAGTGTATTTAGAATCAAACACTGGGTCAAAAACACTTTCATTTTTATTCCTAGTTTCTTTGCTGGTCATTTTTTGCTAGGCGATGAACTGGTTGATCTTATCCAAGCCTTTTTCTCGGTATGTCTGGTAGCCAGTTCGATCTACATCATCAATGACATCCGAGACGTTGAGATGGACAGACTGCATCCAGAAAAAATGCACCGCCCCTTTGCTGCTAGGCTGATCTCGCCGATACAAGGTTATCTATTGATGATAGTGATCTTAGGTATTGGTTTGACCTCTGCCTATCATCTATCTACTCAATTTTTCGGACTGTGTCTGCTATACCTAGCTATCAACATTGCCTACTCCCTAGGGTTAAAATCTATCGCTATTGTTGATTTGCTACTCGTATCTTCTGGTTTTTTGATCAGAGTGTATATGGGTGGTGTCATTTCTGGTGTGGCAGTATCTCATTGGTTATCCATTATGATTTTTCTTCTCTCTCTTTTCATCGTTCTTGCCAAGAGGAGTGATGACATCAGAATTTTTGAAGAAGACGGTACGGTCGTGCGCAAAACCAGTTCAAAATACAATCGCGTGTTCATCAACTCCTGCATCACGATGGTCAGTGGTATTATCATTGTGTGCTATATACTCTACTGTGTTTCGCCAGAGATCACACAACAATGGCAATCGGACTATATTTTCGTCACGACCATCTTCGTCATCGCAGGTATCATGAGATACCTACAGCTCACCATGGTAGAAAACAAAACTGGCTCACCAGTTCAAATCCTGTACAAGGATAAATTCATCATTCTCACACTCATTGGCTGGCTATTAGCATTCGGTTTCATCATCTACATCTGATTCTGGTTATCATTTATGAAAACACTCGCTCTGTTTGATTTTGACGGCACCCTCACCCAAAAAGACAGTTTGTTTGAAATGGCGAAGCATGTTTCGTCTCCAGCGATATACTATCTCAAAATCAGCGTATTGATTCCTGTTTTTACTTTGATGAAAACATCCCTTCTATCCAAACAAAGGGGGAAGGAAATCTTCATGCAATTATTCTTTGGCGGGATGAAAATCGAGGATTTCAATCAACAGTGCTATAAATTTTGCAACCAAAGGCTGCCTGAGATCATCAGACCCAAAGCACTCATAGCACTGCAACAGTACCAAGAAAATAATACCGATACATACATCGTGTCTGCCTCTCCTGAAAATTGGATCAAACCATGGGCTGAAAAACTTGGAATCAAAGTCCTAAGTACTCAACTAGAAGTACAAAACCTCAGAATCACAGGACGCATACTTGGCAACAACTGCAACCATGAAGAGAAAGTGAATCGAATCAAAAACCATATCAACCTGACCGAATACAACCATATTGTTGCATATGGAGACACAAAGGGTGACTTCCCTATGCTCAATCTAGCTAATACCAAACACTACAAACCTTTTCAATAATGGAAATTGCTTTCTGGCTACTCATTACCCTCGTTTTCTATACCTATGTTGGTTATGGAATCGTCCTTTTCATCCTGGTCAAAATCAGGGGATCCAAAGTCTCTCCTAAAATTTATGATTCGGTCAATGAAGTGGCAATCACTCACATCGTAGCTGCTTTCAACGAGGAGGCATATATTGAAGAAAAAATCCAAAACTCACTGGCTCTCAACTATCCACAATCCAAAAACATCTTGTGGATCGTAACCGATGGCAGTACAGATAGCACACCCGAACTGGTTCAGAAATACGAAAACGTCAGACTCTTCCATAGTCCAGAACGCAAGGGAAAAATCCATGCGGTCAACAGAGTCATGCCACTGGTAGAAACGCCCATCGTCGTGTATTCTGACGCCAACACCATTCTCAATCAAGAGTCTCTCCACAACATCACCAGACACTATATCGATCCCAAGGTAGGCTGCGTATCAGGTGAAAAACGAATCCGTCAGGATGACAAAGACGAAGCATCCAGTGCGGGTGAAGGCATGTACTGGAAATATGAGTCCTTCCTCAAAAAATATGACTACCACCTACACTCAGTGGTAGGTGCAGCAGGAGAGTTGTTCTCTATCCGAACTGACCTCTATGAACATATCAATCCTGACACGTTGATTGAGGATTTTTACCTGTCTCTAAGAATCGCTCAAAAGGGATACAAAATAGCCTACGAGCCAGAAGCCTATGCACTAGAAAACTCTTCTGAATCCATCAAAGAAGAATCCAAACGAAAAATCAGAATAGCCGCAGGTGGTCATCAGGCAATCTGGAGATTAAGATCACTCCTCAACTTCTTCCAATACGGCTGGTTGAGTTTTCAATTCATCTCGCACAGGGTACTGAGGTGGACCTTGACTCCTCTAGCGTTGAGTTTACTTTTGGTTCTCAATGCTTTCTTGGCTGTCAACAACATTCTCTATCAACTGATATTGGTAGCACAATTGGGCTTTTATGGCCTGGCTTTTTTGGGTCACTTTTTCCAAAAGCGAAAAATCAAAGTCAAAGCTCTATTTGTACCCTTTTACTTTACCTTCATGAATATATCTGTCTATCAGGGTTTTTTCAGATACATCAAAGGAAGTCAATCTGTACTGTGGGAACGAGCATCACGAAAAGTGTAATGAGGCTTTAGTATTGAGATATGAGTATTGAGTAATCAGATATTAGATTTGGACAAAAACCAAAAAGCGTTAAGCGGTTAACTAATAGCGCAAAGCCAATCAATGCATGCGGTCAGACCTGACTTCCAATCCCTCCATGATTTTGGCTTCCGCTACGAGAAACTCATCCCAACGTGCTTTGACGTAGGTCTCCCCCATATATTTTTTCGCTAATTCCAAGAAGGTGTGATAGTGTCCAGCCTCAGAGACCATGAGTTCGTAGTAGAATTTGGCCAAATCTTCATCCTGAATATGCTGCGAGAGTAGTTTGAAACGCTCACAACTCCTGGCTTCTATGAGCGCATTGAGCAAGAGTTTTTCTACGAGTTGTTCATCTCTGCTACCACCTGACTTGAGAATCGCTCCTATTGCGACGACATATTCATCTTTGCGCTTGGGACCAAGAGAGATACCACGATCTTTCATTTTGCCCAAAACACGTTCAAAATGCCCCCATTCTTCTGCTACTAGGTCTGTCATCACCTCCACCAAGTCTGCACGCTCGGGATAGGTCACAATCAGTGAGATTCCAGATGAGGCCGCCTTTTGCTCGCAATATGCATGATCGATCAATATCTCCGCAAGATCCATCTCAGCCACATTTGCCCAGCGTGGATCTGTGGGTAAGTTTAGTCCTAATGTTGTCTTTTCCATACGTGTTTACGCTTTGATTTCCTCTACAATGAAACATCTTGAATCTTGAATCTTGAATCTTGAATCTTGAATCTTGAATCTTGAATCTTGAATCTTGAATCTTAATCAAAAAACATCCATCTAATGCCCAAATCAATGGCTCTGCGCTGACCTGGATAGTATGGCGTAGCAAAATACCCTTTGTCGCGCCCTTGGTTCAAGTACTCCCAGTTAAAAAACAAGGTCAGGTTATTGGCTTTCATCACAAAGAACAAATCGCTTGTGAAGTAAGAAGGCAATTCAAAATCGTCCTGCAGATGAAACTGCTGTGTAATGGGATCATAGGCCTTGGCATAATATGCCGACTGCCAGCGCAAATCAAAACCCAATTCAAACTCCATAAAATCATTAAAGACTATGTCTTTGTAATAGAGCTTTCCGAAATAATTCCAGTCAGGTATTCTCATGGCATTGGCTCCCTGACCCGATACATTGTTCCACACCAGTCGGTTGTCCAAATGCATGTGCTTGATAAAAGTCAAATTGGCCTTCACCGAATACTTGTTGATCAGTATGGGGTTACTCTCCTGCTTGGGGGTCTTGTCATACCCAAAATAAATATACTCATCTACAGTGGACAAGTCGACTTCAGGCTCCAGAGACAAGAAAGGCAGCGCGTAGTATAGAGAACCTTTGATGCTATTTGCGAAGGTAGAGTTGAAACTATTGTACCACTCATAATGATTTCCAAAATAACTTTCACTCAAGAATGAAGGTGCTGACAAGCTACTCGTGTAGCTAGCCTTGAGGTACTTGTTGTTGAAGAATCCTCTGAAGTAGTAATTGCCTGCATCCATCACCTCCGCTTGTCCTCCCAGTGTGTTGGTGGGGGTGATATGAATTTTAATATCGCCTCCCAGATAATTCTCCCCTACGTGATCCAATTCCAAAAATCGATACCGATAGTCCAAATCTCTGCGCTTGACATAGGCCGAATAGAAAATTCGCTGAGCAATTCGTCCTTTGATTCCTGCCTCTATCTTGGTCTGTTTCATACTAGAAGCATCCAGTGTGGAATCTGTCCGAATCAATATTTGATCATAGTAATCAAAAGAATCATCAGTCAACGGTGTATCAGTATATTTATTCACCACATTGGATCGCTCGATGCTGTTGTAGAGTTCAAAGAAAGGCTTGAGCGAATATTGATGATAGAGAAACAAACGTGTTCGCTTGTCAAAACTTTGTGCATTGGTCAGGTAGATGTTTGCATCAAGGTACTGATAGTAGTCCTTTTCTTCTGTTGTCGTTTCTATTCCTCCTGTCTCAAGGATCGTTTGGTCTATCCTGTAGACATGAAACATCATTTGATATTTGCGATTGATACTCCTATAAAATGTATAAACATCTATCCCTGTGGTCTTGACCTGATTCTCTCTAAGGGAAGACGTGCCGATTTGTTTTTCTGAGGACACGTGATTGACATCAAACCCTACATTCCACTGTGGATTGATATTGCGTGAAAATGAAAAATCCACCTGTGGTCTTCCCTTCCCTCCAAAATCCACTTCCAAATTGATGAATGGAGACTTGCTGTCGTAGTATTTGAACTCTTCCGCACTTTTGACATAGGGATCATAGGCGTAGAATCCAGTCGTACGACCTATGGTGGTAGGGATGCTGTAATATTTCGGCTTGAGTGCCGTTCCATTGTTGCCCAAATCTTGGTAATCAACCGTAGATTTACGATGGGTCTCAAAGTTCTCCATGTTGTGAATAGAAGTATCCATCACATGATACAATGTATCACTGTGCTTCATATCCTCCATCAAAATATAACGCGTAGAGGTCGGCCCATACACCAAATGCGTAGAATCATCCACAATCTGCGCCATCAAACTTGATGACACGACCCACAAAGCAACAAGGAGACTTATTTTTTTGATTACCACTCGGTTAATTTCTTTCTCTAAAAAGCGAAGTTATAAACATGCGTCCAAAGGTATCATGATCCTCAATAAATTCTGTTTGATCCTCCGAATAATATAGCCTTTTCACTGCACACGCATCATCAGACTCCAACTCTAAAAATACCACCTGAACCTGTTCTCCACAATATTGTCGGGCTTCATGCACGCATTTCGCAAAATCAGGAAGTGGCGAAGTAAAACTAAACATCACAATCGCTACATCTCTTAAATTCACCATAGACTCAAATCGGTTGCCTATCGGCCAAAATTTTTCCTTCCAATATGGTCGATCTACCCAGCTCAACAATACGGACACCTCATGCCTGACTTCATTGTGCAACTTGGTCTTGATCAATGCAAACACATCGTGATCGGGATACAAACTCACAGACTCAGACATAGGCAATACAGGACTGTTGCGGTAGGCAAAAGCCTTCAGATCAGTACGAGTATGCAAAACAGGATGAATATACTCTGCTCCCTCCAGTGTCTGATTCTCAAAACCTAACTGACGAGAGATGCTTTGATGCATGAGTACAGTAGGCTGATGATTGTTCTTGCGCAGCGTTTGATCCAGCCAATGAAGAGTTGGAAGAATATTATCCTCAGGATTGCAAAGGATGGCAAGGGTCGGCAATTCAAAGGCCACGGACTTCCAGACACCCATTTCAAACTGACGTTTTCGCCAACAAGCAAAAAAACCTGTCATCAAAGCCCAAGGATACAACAGCAATTTAAAAACTACATTCATCGTGCAAAAATATTCATATTGGTCTGTAAAAAGCCTTAGATTTGAATCAGAAAAAGTCCATAGTTGGTGCAATGAGATGTGGTATGCATCAATCATCATTAAATTATTTCCATTTACGCCCAAATCAACAAAACTACACATGAAGATCAGTGACATAATCAGTATCCTCAACCAATGGGCTCCCCCAGCCTACCAAGAATCCTATGACAATGCCCAATTGATTGTAGGTGATCCACAAACTGAGGTGAAAGGTATCCTGATCTCTCTCGACTGTATCGAGTCCGTCGTGGAAGAGGCCATTCGCAAAAACTGCAATTTGATTGTCTCCCACCACCCTATTGTTTTCAAAGGATTGAAAAGTCTCACAGGACGAAACTACGTCGAACGGACCGTCATCAAAGCAATCCGACACGACATTGCACTCTTTAGCATCCATACCAACCTGGATAGTGTGCAAACAGGCGTCAACCAAAAAATCTGTGAACTGATCGGTCTGGAGAACTGCAAAATACTGGCTCCCAAAAGTCAAATACTCAGCAAACTCACCACATTCGCACCTAGAGATCAGGCTGATCAAATCCTCAGTACATTGCATCAAGCCGGAGCAGGCAATATTGGCAACTATGACCAGTGTAGCTTCTCCGTGGACGGCACGGGTCGCTTTCGTCCCAACGAAAAAGCCAACCCATACAGCGGTACTTCTGGTGAAATCCAGCACGAGGCTGAGACTCGCATCGAAGTGATGCTACCCACTCACTTGAGTCACAAAGTCATTCGCGCTTTGCACAAAGCTCACCCCTACGAAGAGGTCGCCTACTACCTCAACGAACTAAGCAATATCAATCAAGAGGTAGGCGCGGGCATGGTTGGAGAGCTACCTACGGAGATGCCTATCGCCGCAGCGATGCAACATCTCAAGGACACTTTCAATCTCTCAGTGATCAAACACACCCGATTTCACAAAGAAAAAATCAAGAGAATTGCAGTATGTGGAGGTGCGGGGAGCTTCCTACTTGGCAAAGCCAAAGCTGCTGGCGCAGACCTGTTTGTGACGGGGGATTTCAAGTACCACGAGTTTTTTGATGCGGAAGATTCGATAGTGGTTGCAGATATCGGACACTATGAAAGTGAAGTATTTACAAAAGAATTAATTTATGATTTTTTAATAGAAAAAATCGGTAATATTGCACTCAATTTCTCGGAGGAGAATACAAATCCGGTAAAATACTTTTAGAAAATACATGGAAAGTACTGTAGCGCAAAAGCTTGAAGCTCTCACTAAATTACAATCAATAGATTCAGAACTAGACGAAATCATCAAGGTTCGTGGAGCATTGCCAGAAGAGGTAATGGATCTCGAAGATGAAGTAGCAGGGTATGAAACCAGAGTGGGCAACCACAACAGTGCTATTGAGGAGTTGGAGTTATCTATTACTAACAACAAAACTGCTATCAAGGATTCAGAAAAGCTGATCCAAAAATACGAGGAGCAGCAAATGAATGTTAGAAACAATAGAGAATACGACGCAATCACCAAAGAGGTGGAGTTGCAGCAACTAGAAATTCAGATTCTTGAGAAAAGAATCAAAGAAGCTTACGCTAAAATCGAATCCAGAAATGAAGAGATCCTAGAAACCAAAAATGCTTTGGTCGAAAGACAAAAAGATCTTGACAACAAAAGAGGCGAACTAGACAATATCACTGCTGAAAGCGAAGAAGAAGAAAAGAAACTTCTCAAAGGCAGAGAAAAAGCAGCAGCAGCGATCGAAGAAAGACTATTGATCTCCTACAACAAGATCAGAAAGAACGTGAAAAACGGTCTAGCGGTAGTCCCCGTCAAAAGAGACGCTTGTGGTGGTTGTTTCAACGTAGTACCTCCACAAAAACAAGCAGAGATCAGAGAAAGAAAAAAACTGATCGTATGCGAGCACTGTGGTAGAGTTTTGGCCGATGTAGAGGATGTAGAAGTAGAAGAGAAAAAACCTACTAGAACAAGAAGAACAGCTAAAAAATAAGATAGTTTGCTTCGGGAGATTATATATACAAAGAAAATGAAGGTGGGTTATACTCACCTTTTTTTGTTTGTCCTCATCGCGACCAGCTCCCTACAGCTGCAAGCTCAAAAATCCATCGATGACTACCCAAAAATCTACTCCGCCTACCAAGATATCCTCAAACTAAAACTCAGCTCGGGTAGAAAAAAACTCAAAGCCATCATCCCCAGTCACGAAGAACTCGGGCACTACCATTACACACAGAGCCTCGCCGATGTGGTCGAAATCCTCGTCTCAGAAGACAGCGATCTGTACAAAAAATATGAAGACAGCGAAGGAGAGCACTTGGATGGTCTCAGCGAGCTCGATAGCAAAGATCCCTACAAGCGATTTTACTCCGCAGAGATCAAAATACAGTGGGCATTGGTCAGTACACTGTTTCAAGACGAGATGAAAGCTGGCTGGTCTCTCAAAAGTGCCTACGGCGAAATCCAAGAAAACATCAAACAACACCCCGATTTCATTCACAACAACAAGTCTCTCGGTACACTGCATGTGCTGTTTGCTACAGTACCTGAAAGCTACCACTGGGTGCTAAAAATTTTTGGCTTGAAGTCCAACGTCATAGAGGGATGGGGAGAACTCCGAAAAATCGAACCCTCCAACCCCTACTGGCTAGAGACCAGCTTGGCCAAAAGCCTGATTGCACTCAACATCATCAACAAGGAAAAAGTCACCATGGACATCCTCGACGACCTATTGGCCAGCAACAAGGACAACCTTATCGTCAACTACCTACATAATGTGGCACTGATCAAGTACGCGCGAAGTGAAGAAGCCTTGCCCTCCATGATACGGCTGACCTATGTAGGCGGCAGCTACAGCCCCATCCACAACGTCTACTACAAACTCGGTGAGATCTATATCCAAAAACAACAATACGCCCTGGCTAGGCTCAACTATTCAAAATTCCTCAACAGATACAAAGGCAAAAACTACATCAAAGACACTTGGTTCAAGATATTCCTGACCTACTGGCTCGATGGTGAAGACAAACTCGCCGAACTACACTGGGAGAAAGCACAAAAGGCGGGCCGTGAACTGGTAGCAGCAGACAAAAACGCAGCAGACTACCTGTCTGGTAGCTACCCCAACAAAGAACTCTATAAGGCAAGACTGGCTGTCGATGGTGGATACTTCCACATCGCGCACAGCGTACTCAAGCACATCAAACAAGAATCTATCAAAGGGAAGAAAGACGAAGTAGAATACTTCTACAGATACGGCAGACTATACGACAAAGAAGGCAAGGAAGAAGACGCCCTGTTCCACTATCTCAATACGATCAAAAAATCTGGGGATGAAAATTGGTACTACGCTCCCTCTGCCTGTCTGCAAGTCGGCTATATCTACGAGTCACGCCTAGATGATGAAAAAGCTACCTACTACTACAAAAAAGCCCAATCCTACAGCAAGCACAAGTACAAGGACGGTATCGACTACCAAGCCAAGGCTGCTCTACTGCTGCTAGGAAATAAAAGGTAATGCCCGTTTAAAACCCATCCCTAGGGCAAGCTTTCAGCTTGTGCAGCAAACACAGATCGGGGTGGAAAGATATTTTACTCGAATTTGGAATCAGACAGAGGATCAAATTTTTAAACCATTGAAATGGTTTGGATCGGCATTGGTTCTGATGACCCCACCAATAAATTCATAGGCTATGCTACACCCTATGATGTTTGTATTGCACGCCATAGCCCATGGTTTAAACCGTGGGCTATCAATGACATTCCAATATACCTTCTATGGTTTTAACCATTGATCCCGTACAATTGTAAAAAATCATCGTACTCCTGCTGAAATGTTTTCTTTTGATGGTGCTCCTTTTGATTCTGGATGTAATGAAATACCTTTTCAACCACCGATTCCGAAACAGAATAAGCCGCGTAACCCGTTTGCCATGCAAATTTGTCTACGGTTAGATTGTTTTGATTGATGAAATGCGAGCTACTGCCTTTGATTTGTTTGATGACTTCTGCAATGGATTTTTGCGGACTCAATAAAAACAAACAATGGATATGGTCGGGCATTCCGTTTATGATTCGCACGGGACATCCTTGTTCTTTCAGTTGCTCAGCTATATACCGATGGACTTTTTGTTCGATGGACTGATTAATGAATAGCCTCCTCTCATTTGTTGCCCAGATGGCATGAATCCATATTTTATTGAATGAATGAGACATGATCATTTTCTTTTTAATACATTTTAAACCATTGAAATGGTTTGGCTAGGCATTGGTTCTGATGACCCCACCAATAAATTCATTGGCTATGCTACATCCTATTGATGTTTGGTATTGCACGCCATAGCCCATGGTTTCAACCGTGGGCTATCAATGGCATTCTAATATATCTTCAATGGTTTTAACCATTTCCTTTTCAATTTACTAAAAAGGCACCTTATCCCACCTTACTGCTTATATTTGATAACCAAACTGCGCAGATGTTGCTTTGTTTCACGCTTGCTTCTATATAAAAGTAAGGCAGATTCATCAAAAAAGATACGTATCTTTTTGATCAAACCCGCGCTGGTTTTAAACAAAAGATACGTATCTTTTTCCTCAAACCCACGCGGGTTTGAAGCAAAGTCCCAGCAGACTTGAAGAAGAATGTAGGCGGACTTGAAGAAGAATGTAGGCAGATGTGTAAAAGAACAAAAGCAGATGTGTACTAAATGATAGTGACCTACTCGATCGCTGTTGCTTTGCAATTTAAATTGTAGAAATATTTATTAACCGCGAATGTATTCGTCGCTAGTGCAACCAATACAGATTGAAGTGGAAAGATGTAGACCTGTATCACTCGCTCCAATCGTCCACCTCCTGACCTCCACCAGCGGGAGAAAAGAGAACTCGAGATCAGCTGGATCCTACTGAGCCTACAAAACAAAACAGCATCAGACTAATATCCGATGCTGTTTCAATGAGTCAATATACAGGAATCTGACCTGCTAGATTTTTTTTAGTTACCGAAGATGTATCTCACTCCAATCTGCATATAATATGTACTTGCAGTTGTGGTGATATCTCTTGTAGCCTTAGTTGGCAATACAGTTTGACCATCTACACTCACTGTATTCATTTGAAAAGTTGGTACACCATTCTCTGTGACAGTAACAGGCTTCAGTAGGTTTTGAGCATTGTTCATAGTCTGACTTACTCCCCAATCCGAATTCAACAAGTTTGCTACGTTGAAAATGTCAAGACTCAACTGCAGTGTATTTTTAGACTTGCCAATATTGGTATACAAATCTTGCAATAGTCTGAAGTCAAATCTATTCAACCAAGGCATCAAGTTTGAGTTCCTTTCGGCATACTTACCTCTTCTTTCGCTTAGGTATGGGTCATCATTGATATACTCGTTGAATGCAGCCAACTGCTCTGCAGCAGTAAACACTACAACTCCCTCATCAACTATATCTACGAAGTTAATTTCTGAATTATCCGCAGGCACATACAACAAGTCACTATTGATCCCATCATTGTTGAAATCTGAACTGTATGTATAACTGTATCTTCCTTGATGTGAACCACTATAATACAAAGAGATCGTAGTTGCTGCGTGTTGCAAATAATTGATCTTGTACGAAATACTACCCACTACCCTATGAGGTACTGCATATTGAGAATTGTACAACACTTGTTCGTTGGGGCTGCTTACATTAGGACCTGCAATAGCAGACGAGGCAGAAGAACCAGCATTACTAGAAATTTCGTCAGAATAAGTATAAGTATAGAAGAGTGAGCCATAAAAGCCATTTCTTGTATTCAAATTACCACCAACAGTTGCATTAAACACATTGCCCTTTGTATCAGTGTTAGTCAATACCACAGCATTATTAGCTCCCATTGCAGGGTTATAGCTCACAGGTCCAGTCGGGTAGAAATCACGATTGTCATTTCCATAGTTCAACGTCGTAGGTGCATCACCTCTGTTTGCATTGAATTGGTAAACAGCATTGACATCTCTTGTATACATCAAATCAGCACTTAGTGTTATTGGCAAGTTGGATAGGGAATAATCACCTCCCAAACTAGTTCTCCAAACACTTGGCATTTTCAAATCACTATCAACCAAAGCTAAGCTACTTGGCGCGCCTGCGTTTGGGTTAGATATAAATACATCTTCTGCTCCTGCAGGAGGATTGTCCACCCAGTGATACTTATCAGGATTGAAAGTGACATTTCCAATCCAACCAGCAACTTGATCATAACTACTTGGCTCAACATTGTTTGAGATTACACCAGACCCAGTTGGCATATTGGTCAACCATACAAACGGTAAACGACCATAAAATATACCTGTTCCTCCTCTTAGTTTGAGCGAACCATCACCTAGCACATCGTAATTAAATCCAACTCTTGGACTCACATTCAATTTAGTAGTTGGCCACTCTCCCGATTCGTAGTTCTTGTCACCACCATCTGGTGAATGAAAAGTCAATGCATCAATAGATGGATTTGCTGTCAAATCATTAAGGAATATAGGTGCCTCAATTCTCACTCCAGCAGTAACTACCAAATCATCACTTACTCTAAATTTATCTTGTACGTACACGCCCGCAGTACCTAATGTGATAGGAGCATAAGTATCTGCACCTTCATATGGATAAGTCACACCAAACATAATCGGAGCTACTTCACCCGCAGTACCAGTCGTCAAGAAATCATCGACCGAATTATACCTGTAATACGAAGCTCCAAGTCTGAGGAATTGATTTCCAAAAGTTTGAGTTTCAAATGCCAGGCCTGCAGTGACCTCATGATTTCCTTTCAAGTAGGTTAAATTGTTAATCACACTAATATTATCATTCAAGACATCATTACCATAAGTAAATGGATCATATCCAGCTGTGATGTAGTTTGTTCCATCCTCCCAAATATCTATAGTAGGAAAAACACCATCACTGGCAGAGGTTCTTTTAGCTTGTATTTTGGAATAGGTAGCGATGAACTGATTAGAAAGGCTTTGATTAAAATAGCTACTCAATTCTACTGCAAATGAGTTGACAATGTTATCTGTAGAATATTGAGTACTCTCAAAAGCCATTGATTGATCACTCACTCTATTTACAGAAGACCTTGGTCTAGGTCCAGAGCTACCATTAACTAAGTTATTTTGTGTGCCAAAAACGTTACTATATCTCAAGGCCAATTTATGCTTTTCTGATATATTCCAATCTAATCTTGCAAAGAAAGACCTACTCTCATCTCCTGCATCTTTAGCATAACCTTGGTACTCTCCTGGGTCATAACCGAAAGTATTGATTAGGTGATTTCTTACTGCTATCAGATCAGCTTCAGTAGTTCTTGCGATGTTCTGATCTGGATTACCTACACCATCTTGTGATGCTTCCCATTGATTGACTGCAAATGGGTTGGTACCTTCATTCTTAACAAACTCTGCATTTGCAAAAAAGAATAACTTATTCTTAATAATAGGACCTCCCAATCTGAAACCAGTAGTTTTACTAGATACATCATCTAATGGACCTATATCCAAATCTCCAACTTGGTCACCAGTCATATTTTGATTTCTAAAGAAATAATAGGCTGAACCTTCAAATTGGTTTGTACCGCTACGAGTAACCGCATTGATACCCGCTCCTGTAAAACCACTTTGTCTTACATCATAGGGAGCAATACTTACTGTTACCTCTTGAATCGCATCCAGAGATATTGGCTGAGCATTTCCTCCAGGTAGAGGATCACTACTTAAACCAAAACCATTGTTAAAATTTGCTCCATCAATTTGAACATTGTTGTATCGACCATCACGTCCAGCAAAACTATTTCCATTTGCCTGTGGAGTCAATCTTGTAAAGTCGCTGATACTTCTTTGAATGGTAGGCAAGGTATTAATTTGCTCATTGCTCAAATTAGTTGCAGCTCCTGTTCGAGTAGAATTAAAATCACCTTCTGATTTTGAACTTTCAATCACAACCTCTTCCAGAACGTCAGACTCATTCATCGTTGCAGTCAAAGAGTACGGATTACCTAGTTTCAAATTAATCCCTTCATATTTCACAGGTTGATACCCGACATAATTAATAGTCACTGAATAAGGGCCTCCAGTCTTTAGGTTAGGCAAACTAAAATTACCTTCTACATTTGTGACCGTTCCATACTGTGTACCAGTAGGTTCATGAACAGCTTTTACTGTTGCTCCAATCAAGGGTTCTCCTTGATTGTCTCTCACTAGACCTTCCATGTTACTGTTCGTAACTTGAGCCATGGTTGTTGATGAAATAAAATTGATTGCTAGTACCGCAATCAATCCAAGTAGAATTTTCTTCATAATTTTTGAATAGTTGTGTTATTGTTTAAAAGTAATTTAATCTTAACTACTGTTTCGACTTGCCTTTCATTTCAATAATTGCTTTCGAGCGCAATTTTACAGTCAATATTCTGATAAAGCGCATACCTCAAATTAACAAGAAGTTAATTTTTTATTAGTTCAAAGGATTCATACTTTTGCAGAGGTTCAAAATCATCGAAGGTGTATTATATAGTAACAGACGAACTCCTGCAGCAAAGCTTTGAAAAAGACAGAAATGTCATACTAAAAGCTGCCCAAGAGGTTAGCTTTGCTGATTTAGCTCAACTGTTTGTAGAAAAGACGATTGAAAAATACACGGAACTCTTCAATCCTTTGCGTCTGGTGGATGACACCTTTCAGAAGATCATGGATTATCCCTACGACAACACTCAAGAGATAAAAGGAATCTATGATAACCTCTGCGTAACCTATCGCTACAAAAACAGCGACAACCAACTCGAAATCATCTGGGATGGCTCCACACAAGAGGAGAAATACACCAAAGAGTGGTCCGAGACCTTCCTCTCATGGGTCAATGACTTGACCAACAATCCCTCGTTTGTCAAGGCCATACTGCAACTCACCGTATTCAATGACGGTGATCGCAACCTAGTATTTGTACGCAACTCTATCAAAGCCATCATCAACGAGCATTTTGAAATCAAAATCCTCACCCGAAAAGGCGTCAAGAAAGTAGTCGTACTGAAAAAGAAAACCAAGAAAGCAGCTTAATAGAGAATATTAAAGCTATTGTAGACTTCTGAATAGGGCAAATCCTCTGCCTGTACTTCCTTTACTTTGGAAAATTCAGACCCTTCTCCGCACCACACCACCATTGCTGCGACAGCAGATACTGGACCGTAAACTTCCATCGCTACACTGCCATCAGGCTGATTTCTAACCCAGCCCTGCACGCCCAACCGCTCCGCAGTCTCAAACGCCGACGCTCTAAAAAATACGCCTTGGACTTTACCTTTGATTATGATGGATTTACCTATTTTGTCTTTCATTTTGGGTCTGATCATAGATGCCATTTCGAACATCTACTCGTGGTGATTATAAAAATAGAAACGTATATTATCAACTAGGTCAATGGACAATTCCACATTCCTTGCACATTTTTCGTTTGCCCAATGGACGCTTTTTGGGTGGTTTCTTGTGTCCAAAGTACGAAGGATCTGAGTACTGAGGCTTTTCCATTTCTTTTGCCTGCTTCTTGTACTTTTTCTTGTTCTGCTTCATCAAGATCTCATAGTCCTTGAGTGCCTGATCTTCTTTCTGTCTAAAAACCTTCTTAGCACCATGCTTGTTCTGAGAGAACTGAGCCTCCTTGGAAGAAGTTTTAGCTTCCGAATCCCTAGATGTCTGCCCAAAAGCGTCTCCTACGACCAACATTAATACCAAAACACCTCCTAAAACCAATATCCTCATAGCATCTTTCTTGATTTACAAATAAACAAAATTTAACTCTATTATTGTGAACCCAAAGTTATCATTTGGGGTATAGACACACAGTGATTCAATGAAACTCAACATGAAACATATCCTTACACTTGCTCTTCTCTTGCTTTCTCTTCTTTCCTTTGGACAAAACATGGAGTTTGAAGACTACAATCCTCCCTCCACACTTGTAGTAAATGAAAACCTTGTCAGACAGGCTAAATTTCCTTTCATAGATGTTCACAATCATCAATGGTCGATGGACAAGCAAAACTTGAGCCAACTCATCAAAGAAATGGATGAACTCAACATGGCTGTCATGGTCAACCTGAGCGGAAGAGGTCAAGGCAGCACCCAATATTTGCACAATGTCTTGGATAACGTGCACAACAATTACCCCAATCGCTTCATCATTTTCACCAATATTGATTTTGAAAACATTGACAAGCCTAATTGGACGAAAAATGCGGTAAAAACACTAGAAGAAGATGTCAAAGCTGGTGCCAATGGTCTCAAGATCTACAAAAGTCTTGGTCTCCGCTATACAGACAGCAATGGCAATAGAATCAAGGTAGACGACCCTCGCATTGACCCGATCTGGGCCAAATGTGGTGAATTGGGAATTCCAGTTTTAATCCATTCGGCAGATCCCAAACCCTTTTGGGATGAACATGACGCGAACAATGAAAGATGGCTAGAACTCAAAACCAAACCTAACCGAAAAAGAAGCGATACCGATCCAGCGCCGTGGGAAACCATCATCGCGGAGCAACATCACGTGTTTGCCAAGCATCCAAAAACCAAATTCATCAATGCACACCTTGGCTGGTATGCCAATGATCTGACCCAGCTCGGTCAAATTATGGATCGCTATCCAAACATGTACAGCGAAATCGGTGCTGTCATCGCCGAGCTAGGTCGACAACCTAAAACAGCCAGAGCCTTTTTCGAAAAATACCAAGATAGAATCATGTTTGGCAAGGATTACTACAACCAAGAAGAATACTACACCTACTTTAGGGTATTAGAAACCGAAGACGAATACTTCCCCTACTACAAGAAATACCACGCCTACTGGAAAATGTATGGACTAGGGTTGTCAGATCAGATATTGAAAAAGCTATATTATCAGAATGCTCTCAAGGTTATCCCTAACATTGACACCACCTTGTTTACAAACTAATTATCATTGTAGCTCAAAACACTAAGTATCAACGTCCGAATCATGCGCTAACATGAATAGGACACTATTTCGTATCAATGAAACCGACATTATTAATATTAGCTGCCGGCAGAGGCAGTAGATTTGGAGGAGCCAAACAGGTGTTCCCAATGGGACCCAATGGCGAAACCATCATGGAATACAGCATCTATGATGCACTCAACAATGGATTTGGTGACGTAGTAATGGTCATCAACAAGGATGTCGAAGAAGACACCTTGGCACTGGTCGATAAAATGACTGGTGTAAAAGACAAAATTACCTACACCTACCAAGATTTGTATGTGGATATGATCCCAACTGACATCCAAGCCAAAAGACTCAAACCTTGGGGAACAGCTCATGCCATCATGAGTGCCAGTGACGCTATCAAAGGCAACTTTGCGATGATCAATGCAGACGACTTTTACGGAGCTGAAGCTTTCAAGACCATGTCAGACTACCTCAGTCGGCATCAGCAAGCACATCAGTACAGTATGGTAGGTTATGACCTCATCAATACATTGTCTCAAAACGGAACAGTCTCTAGGGGCATTTCAATCAGCAATGAGCAAGGCAAATTGACATCCATCACCGAAACACATGGCATCTATGAGTCCAACGGCCAGATATGGTGTATCGGGCAGGATGGTAAAGAAACCGAAATCACAGAAGGTCTCGCCTCTATGAATTTTTGGGGGTTTCAGCACAACCTCTTCGATGAAATGAAAAGACAATTCCCGATCTTTCTAAAACAAGCCGCTGATCTGACGAAGGATGAATTTCAAATCCCAACGGTCATCGACCACATGATCAAAAAAGGCATGATAGAAGTAGATGTACTACATTCATCCGCCAAATGGTTTGGCGTGACTTACAAAGAAGACAAGGATTTTGCCTCCGAATCGATCCAAAACTTTGTCAAAGCAGGAAAATACCCTACTCCATTATGGAGCTAAACAGTCATTTTGTATGAAAATCGGAGAGTCTATACCGTCCTTTTCTTTGCTCAACCAAGACGGATTGCCAGTCAACTCTACTGACTTGATTGGCGATCCTTTGGTTATTTTTTTCTACCCAAAGGATGATACGCCAGTTTGCACAACCGAAGCCTGTACCTTTCGCGATCATTTTGAAGATTTCAGGGAGCTAAACATCAAGGTCATAGGCATCAGTGCTGACTCTCCAAATTCACATGCCCGGTTCCGCGCCAAACATCGGCTGAATTTTGACCTACTCAGTGATGAGAACAAAGCAGTTGAAAAATTGTTTGGATTGAGAAGGTCTCTTTTTGGACTTCTTGCTCAACGTGTGACTTTTATTTTTGATTCGCAGGGAATGCTTACTCACCAGATAGGGTCTCGATTCCAAGCCAAAAAGCATGTACATGAGGCACTTAAAGCACTGAGATAAAATGCGGTGATTTATTCTCAAAATAATCACAAGAAAATTAGTAAAGAGAAAAAATCAAACTAGTTTTGCATTGGCAAATCGATACGACCAGCTCCTATCGAACTCCCCCAGGGTCGGAAGACAGCAAGGGTAGATAGTCGTAGCGGTGCGATGTTGGTTTGCCACTTTTCTTTCAGATTTATCCCTCCTTTCTGAATGCACATCATCAAAATCAAAGGCAAAGCAAAAATCCCGGATTATATCCAGTTGAGAGATGAGGATTTTGTACTTATTGCGTATTTTCGTGCAGATCGACCACTCAAAAAACTAGAAAAGTATGGTCTGGAAGGAAAAGAAGATGCACTCAAGGGCATCATAGACACCCTTCCTTATGGAAAAATTCAACCCTTAAAGATTTAAGTATGGAAATGGATAGTCGCCCAGTAGTAGAAGTCAGTGAAGCTGATATTTATCAAGAAAACCAAAAGGTACTAAGCGACATCAGTTTCAAAATCGAGAAAGGCGAATTTGTCTATCTCATCGGTCGTACAGGCAGTGGCAAGTCTTCTTTGCTCAAAACACTTTATGCGGATCTTTCTTTTGACAAAGGCTCCATTGATGTAGCGGGTTTTGATATTCGTAAAATCAAATCCAAAAAAGTACCTTACCTCAGAAGAAAAATAGGCATTATTTTCCAAGATTTCCAACTCTTCCCAGATAGAACTGTATCCGAAAACCTACTTTTTGTCATGAAGGCAACTGGCTGGAAAGACAAAACAAAAATGAAAGGTCGGTTGGCAGAAGTACTCATGAGAGTAGGTCTAGGAGCTGCAGCTGGCAAAATGCCGCATCAACTCTCAGGAGGCGAACAACAGCGAGTAGTCATTGCCCGGGCATTGATCAACGAGCCTGTTATTCTCTTTGCTGATGAGCCAACTGGGAATCTAGACCCAGAAGTATCCAAAAGCATCTTCAAACTTTTTGAGGAGATCAACAGGAGCGGGACTGCTATCCTGATGGCAACCCACAATCACAATTTCATAACTGAAAACCCAGGTAGGGTATTGAAATGTGAGGAAGGAAAGTTGCTAGACTCTACGCAAGATGAGTTCAATCTAGCAACCCATTATTAATCTTACTCTAGGTCAATATTCCCATAACTAGAGGATATTGATAGAGTACCCCCCTTGCCATTGCCCATTTTCCCTTTGTAGTCTGCCTTATTATCCGACTTATTCTTGTAGCTGAGATCTATGGATGAGTCTGAGTAGTCAAAATCTCCATATTTCACATTGACTTCAAATGTCGCATTCGTACCTTCTTCGAATCCCAATTTAAAATTACTAAACTTGCCAGTCAGGTTTACCCTCTGAAATTGCTTGGAAACTTGTCTGATTTTGAAATTGCCAGCGTATGATGATTCTACATCCAGTTCCACACCCAAGTAGCCAATCACCAAATCTGAGTACCCCATATACCCTTTGATACCTTCTACTCTCCCAATATCCATGTCTCCATATTTACTAGTCATATCAATTGTTTTGGCTGTCCCAATCTCTATATCACTGTAGCCCTGCTCAAATTTGACAATCCCCAACTGCTCAAAAGATACATCTGAGTATTTGACCTCAATACTACCAGAGGCTACTCGCTTGAAACTACCGCCACCAAATGACACCTTGATGTCACAATTGCCGTTGAGCCGCTCGGTCTTGATGTTGCCATAGGAGATTTTCAAATCCACCCTTCCATTTAGGTCCCCGACATACGAATCCCCAAAACTGTTTTTCAAAATCAATGGGTTGGATTTCGGCATACTCACCAGGTAATTGACCTCAAAATTTTCTGACCCGCGGTTGTTCACCTTGCCATCGATCTCTGTGACAAATCCTATCTCCTCAGCAGATTGACTGATCTGGATTTGAATCTGATCTAGCAGTTCCATCGCTTTGGCCTCAGTGTTCTTCCGAGCGATTACTTCCACTTTGACATGCACGGTATTGCCGTCAGTTGTATTGACATGCACTCGCCCAAAACTATTGGCAATGCTGAGTTTAGTAAAATCCTTTACCGTATAATTCTTTTCTACTACTTTCTTCTTTTCAATATTTCCCCTTGCGCTCAAGTCTACAACACAACACCCAATGAGCAACATGGTTATCAAGTACTTATACACTAATTTTTTCATCTCTTTCGTATTTTAGGAGTTGTTCTAATACCTTCAATTGCTTGTTTAGAATTTCGACTCTTAACTGAAGATTTTGAATCATCGCAGAGATCACTTTTTCGTTATTTTGATTCTGACTCAGCTCTATTTTCAACTCTTGGTACATGCGATCCAAATCATCCAAATCAGCAATGAGTTCACCATCCATCACCTCAGACTGACTCATGACTTGCAATATTTCCGCCTTTCTTTCTTGGATCAAACCAGCATAATAATTTTCTATTTCCTGAATATCTTCCTTTGGATTGTCTTCAACTACGACCGTTTCTGATGACTTTGGCGTCCAATTCCGTTCAATCAACAACCCTAAACTGATGCAAACAAAGACCACTGCTGCAGCTTTCCATATCCAGATATACTGAAATGGTTTTTTCGTCTCTTGATTTTCGTCAAGATTCTCGTTGATTGCATCCCAAAGTCCCTTCTTGGGTTCCAAGTCATCGAACTTATCTCTATGAGCTCTGATGAAGTCTTCCAAATTATCTTTCATAGCTGTACATTGTTTTTAACAATTCTCTCAATTTTACTTTGGCACGGTTGAGTTGCGACTTACTGGTCGATTCAGTGATTTCCATGATTTCAGCGATTTCCTTGTGGTCATATCCCTCAATCATGTACAAGGTAAAAACCAAACGAAAACCATCGGGCAATTGAGTCACTGCTGCTTTGATTTGATCTAAATTCAAACCATCGCAATCAATCGGCACATCTTCCACCAGTTCGACTCCCTCTTCATCGATATCAGCCAGCTCCTTCTTTCTCTTCAGGGCATTTAAGGCACCGTTGACCACTATTCTTTTCAGCCAAGAACCAAAAGTAGAGTCTCCCCTGAATTTTTCAATTCCATGAAAAGCCTTGACAAATGACTCTTGCACCACGTCCTCCGCTTCTGCCAAATCACGCACGATTCTAAAACTCGTATTGAGCATAGCTTTAGCATAGAGATTATATAACTCAAATTGAGCCGTACGATCCTGCCGCCTGACTGCCTCGACCAATTCGTAATGGATGTCGTGATGATTAATGGTATTGTTCAATTAAGATTCAAAATTCTACTCCAAAGACTACACAAATTTGCAAGGGTTGCATCCTCTTGGTAAAAATATCATTTCCACTCGTTTTTCTTCCAAAACATAAAGGAGAGCCGAATTTTTATTAATTTGATGCCAAATAGACCTAACATTATTAACATGAGATATAAGTTCATTGCTACCTCAATTATATCACTAACATTAGTTGCCATTACCGCATTTTATTGGCAGCCCATCTTATGGATACTTGTACTATTGCTCCCCATAATCGGACTAGGTGTACATGACCTGTACCAGCACAAACATACCCTAAAAAGAAATTTTCCAGTACTAGGGATGCTTCGATACATCATGGAGGACTTACGTCCTAAAATTTACCAGTATTTTATCGAATCCGAAACAGATGGCAGACCCATCAATAGGATGTTTAGATCAATCGTATATCAACGCGCCAAAGGAGCACTATCTACCAATCCATTCGGCACCAAAATGAATGTATATGAAACTGGCTATGAGTGGGCCAACCATTCTATCATGGCATTGGATCACCATGATCTTGATCCACATCCAAGAGTGATGGTTGGAGGCCCTGATTGCAAACAACCCTACAGCTCCAGCATCCTGAACGTATCCGCTATGAGTTTTGGAGCACTAAGTACCAATGCTACATTGGCACTGAATGGAGGGGCAAAAAAAGGGGATTTCGCTCACAACACTGGAGAAGGAAGTATCAGTCCTTACCATTTGAAACATGGTGGAGACCTGATATGGCAAATTGGCACAGGGTACTTCGGATGTCGAAATGCAGACGGAACTTTCAACGACGAAATGTTCCAAGAAAAGGCACTCCTCGACAATGTAAAAATGATTGAAATTAAGCTTTCGCAAGGAGCAAAACCAGGTCACGGAGGCATCCTTCCTGCCGAGAAAAACACCCCAGAGATTGCCAAAATCAGAGCCGTGATGCCACACACACGTGTAGACTCTCCTCCTACGCACAAATCATTCTCCAACCCCATTGAGATGATGAATTTTATCAAAAAACTACGAGACTTATCAGATGGAAAACCTGTAGGATTCAAGCTTTGTGTAGGAAACAAATTGGAGTTTACGGACCTATGTATTGCCATGCATCAGACAGGGATCAAACCTGATTTCATCACCGTAGATGGTGGCGAAGGAGGTACTGGTGCAGCACCTTTAGAATTTTCCAACAGCATAGGCATGCCGCTCAAAGACGCACTGGCATTTGTCTATGACATGCTCCGCAGCTACGATCTCAAGAAAGACATCAGAATCTTTGCCTCTGGCAAAATTTTAACGGGTTTTCATATGTTTAGAGCGTTTGCCTTGGGAGCAGATGCATGCTACAGCGCCCGTGGCATGATGCTGTCTCTGGGCTGTATTCAAGCACTAGAGTGTCATAGCAACAAATGCCCTACAGGTATCGCTACACAAAAAGCTGAGTTGGTCAAAGGGCTCAACGTAGAAGACAAAATCAATCGGGTCGCTAAGTTTCATGGTGCTACTGTCAATAGTTTTGTGGAATTCATGGGAGCTACAGGGGTAAATTCAATCGCACAAATCAAACGACACCATGTTTACCGTAGAGTGTCACAATCCAAAATAAAAACTTATGCAGAGATATATCCACAAGTAAAGAGAGGTGAGTTTGCATAAGTTGATGTAGCTTTGCACTTGTCAATTCGCAGCATTTTTGACAGCAAGAGAAGGGGAGAAAAATTATTATTTTGTACGAGGTTCAACTTTGGCTTGACAATTGTAACCAGAGTAAAACCAGCAATAAAATTAAGTATGAAATCAATAAAAACGAAAGTGCGATTTGTTGTGAGTTTTTTGTTTTACGTTCTGTTTTTGAGCTTTTTGGGCTGTAAAGAGAATGTCTTAACATTCAATCCTTTCAACAGGACAGATGTGTTTGCTAAAGCGGACTAAAGGAATACACTAAGTATTCCTTATTTTTTTTATACACCTCCTGACCTGCGGGTAAATACAAAAAGCCTGTGCTCTTGGCGAGATTGACCAAATCCCCGGATCCATTTCCGGCCTGAGGCATGGCGTACAATCGTCCTTGGTGACTTTGTAAACTTACCTGCACAAAATATCCTAAATCTGGCTTGAATACCACATCCTCAGTCAACACTGCTACCGAGGTATCCGAATACGTGTGCAATTGCTTTGACAACCAAGGCATAAAATACACTTGAAAACACATCATGGTAGAAATGGGATTGCCTGGAAATGCAAACACTGGTTTTTTCTGATGAATCCCAAACCAGAAAGGCTTCCCTGGTCTTTGAGCCACTGTATGAAATTGCTTTTCCACGCCAAGCTCTTCCAATACCTGGGGCAAAAAATCTGCTTTGCCTTTTGAAACACCTCCGCTCAACAAAAGCACGTCATGTGATTTCAAAATATGGGACAACTCCTTTGTCAATATTTCATAATCATCGAGGAGATGAAACATGCTACAAGACACACCCTTCATGGTCAATACCGACTCCATCATGACCACATTTGATTTTCTGATCTGATAGGCTTTGGGGATTTGAGCTACATCTACGAGCTCGTCTCCTGTCGAAACAATCGCCACTTTGGGGAATTTTTGGACATACGTTTCCATGCGACCTACGGTAGCCAAAATCGCCAACACCCCTGCGTGAATCACTTGTCCAGGCGCTAGGAGCACCTCTCCTTCCTTCTGATCAGAACCTTGACGATGAACGTTCTTCCAACGAAAACCTTGTTCATCACTGATGGTTGCAAAACGTCTGCCATCTTGATCATGGAATACTACATCCTCATAGCGAATAACCATATCACACGATGAGCCTAGTACTGCACCTGTCATGACTTCCAGACATTGGTCATCACCCGAAATATTCTTGGCCGCTTCCCCCGCATACTGAACACCCGACACTTCAAACTCACGACGACCACTTACATATGCTTCATATCCAATGGCAACACCATCCATCGTCACCCGATCAAAAGGTGGAAAATCCCGATCAGCTCTCACCTCCTCTGCCAACACTCTACCCAAGCTCTCGCCCAAACTGACTCGTTCGCTCCCCCAGCTGGCATGATGCTCATCTATAAATTTTCTAGCCTCTTCGACACTTATCATCTGTTGATCCTATAATTTTGAATTAAAATTAACACTTCTCGACGCATTGCAATCATGGAAAAAAGACTTTCACACGTAGATGACAACAATACCCCGGCTATGGTCAATGTCTCCACCAAACAAACTACCCTCAGAACCGCTAAAGCCCGATCCATCATAGCAGTGAATGATGAAATCTTGGCATTGATAGAAAATGGCGACATCCAGTCTAAGAAAGGCCCTGTATTCCACACGGCGATTATCGCGGGTACGATGGGCGCCAAAAAAGCTGGTGATCTTATTCCTCTATGTCATCCAATTGGGATGGAAAGCTGTGACATCTCCATCGAAGTGATCGAAAGCAAAATTGTCATCTACTGTACCTGCAGCGTCACTGCCAAAACCGGTATTGAAATGGAAGCATTGACAGGCGCAAGTGTAGCAGCACTGACCATATACGACATGTGCAAAGCACTTTCTCACAACATAGTGATAGAAGAAACACGTTTGATCTCAAAAACTGGAGGAAAAAAAGACTACTATCATGAGTAAAAAACATCTGAAACACGCCAAAATAACTAAACCCGATTTAGGTGTATTTGCACGAACAGAATTCTCTATTCTAGGAACTCCATGTAGTGAAATCAAACAATTGGCACAAATCATTTGCTCTGCTCTGTCTCCTCACTATCAAATCGCCTATGCAGATGCGGACCATCAAAGTGCGGATGACTCCAGCAACCTAGAAGGGAGCATCTTGGCTACAGGTAGTTCTATGGAATATGTCGATAAAATCGATTTTCATCGCTTTGATCAAAAGACCACTCTCAATCCTTGGCGCTACAAAACTCACTTTAGAGATCTGGATCTTGTCATCATCAATGGCAACCACTTCGAGTCCAACCGTCAAATTCTAGTAATAGACCCTCGAAAATCTCTAGAAAAAAAATTGCATAAACTCACCCAGGTGCAACTTGTTCTTTTTCTAAATGAAGAAAAAGTCATACCAGACTATCTACAAGAGCATATTCCTGGCATAGAAAAAATCCCACAGTTCAAAATCAGTGAGACCGAAAAAATCATTCATTGGGTAAGACAACTGCTCACCCATGCTATCGCACCCATTCATGGATTGGTACTTGCTGGTGGCAAAAGTGAACGAATGGGACAAAACAAAGCCTTGATTGACTACCATGGCAAAAGCCAAAAGGCACACATGTATGACTTGTTATCAGCATGTACCTCACAGGCCTTCTATTCTGTCCGAGAAAACCCAGAAGACACATCCGAGATCGCAGATACATTTACTGGATTGGGGCCTTATGGCGCTATTTTGTCTGCATTTAGAAGCAACCCCAATGTAGCGTGGTTGGTGACTGCTTGTGACCAGCCCTTCCTCACTCAAGAAGTGATTCAAAAACTGATATCGGATCGTAATCCGTCCAAAGTTGCCACAGCATTTTACAACCCAGAAACAGACTTTCCTGAGCCTTTGATTACCATCTGGGAACCCAGAGCTTATGCTTATTTATTAGACTTTTTATCTCAAGGGTATTCTTGTCCTCGCAAAGTACTGATCAATACTGACATAGAGTTGATCAAATTGGATGATACCAGTGTGCTCAGAAATGTCAACACCCCTGAAGAATACCGAGCTGCGAGGCAAGAGCTGGATTAAGGGTGAGCTGACACCCAAACTTCTCCGTCTTCGAAACGTTCCTTTTTCCAAATCGGAACCGTCTTCTTGAGTTCGTCGATGATAAACTTGCAAGCAAGAAAGGCGTCTTCTCGGTGAGGGGTAGCAACTGCTATGACGACTGCCTTTTGTCCTATCTCGACCAACCCCACCCTATGCACCACAGCATAATTGAGTATCGTCCATAGCTGACTAGCTCGATCCACTATCTTCTGAATTTCTTTGATAGCCATAGGTTCATAAGCCTCAAAATCCAACTTTACCACTCGTTTCCCTCCTGTATTGTCACGCGTAGTACCCACGAAAATATCTACAGCTCCCGCACCAGGGTGACTCACTGCATCCAGTAATTCGTTGACATCTATCGGTTGTGATGTAATCCTAATCATTATCCTCCGCTCACTGGTGGTATTATGGCCAATTCATCGCCTTGTTGCACGATGTAATCATCATCTACATAGTCTTCATTGACAGCTAGTAGCACAGAGTTTAATTTATTAAATGCAGCGTACTTTGATTTTAGCTCATCCACTATTTCAGCCACAGTTTGTCCGTCCTTGATTTCCATATCAAAGGTACTTGTGCCCAAAATATCTCTCGCTATCCCAAATGCCAAAATGGATATTTGCATATTGTTGATTTAAAACTCAAATATAATTTCCTTCTAGCGAACTATACCGTTCATAACCAACAACTACAATAAATCCGAAGAATTCTATTCCAGAGATCAAAGAAGGAGTAATTTTGAAGATGAAATTGAGAATCTTAAACAATTCGATTCGCCTTAGACTGAACCAGACAGAAGTTAACACATTCGCTCAAGAAGGCATAGTATCTGCAGAACTACAATTCGGAATCAACAGCCTCGTCTACTCCCTCAAAAGAGATCATAAATCGCAAAAAGTAGAGGCCAATTTTGAAGGAAATGAGATTAGTATTTTAGTTCCAGTAGCGATTGCCGATCAGTGGATATTGCCAGAAGAAGTCGGATTTGAAAATGATGATCAAGCCAAAGTTAAATTGCTGATCGAAAAAGATTTTCAATGTCTACACAAAAGACCCAATGAAGATGAAAGTGATAGCTTTCCAAACCCACTAGCCACACGCTGAACCTACTGATGAACACAGCGAAGGAAAATATATTGATGGACAAATGGGGTAGACAAATGGACTACCTCCGAATCGCTGTGACGGACCGATGCAATCTTCGCTGCTTCTACTGCATGCCCGCAGAGGGAATCCAATACCTCCCGAAAAAGGATCTATTGAGCTATGAAGAGATCATCCGAATCACTCAAATCCTAGCAGAACTAGGTGTAAAAAAAGTAAGAATCACGGGTGGGGAGCCCTTTCTCCGCAAAGACCTGATGTCACTACTCCACCAGATAAAATCCATCGACGGAATAGAATCTCTCAATCTCACTACCAATGGCGTGCTGACCTATCCCCATTTGGATGAATTAAAGGATTTGGGTATCGATCATGTCAATCTCAGCTTGGATAGTTTGGATAGAAACAATTTCTTGGAGATCACTAGAAGAGATGAGTTTGACAAAGTCATGGATACACTCCATGGTTTGGTGGCTAGAAATATCAAAACCAAAATCAACATGGTAGTGATGCAAGGTAAAAACCACCACGAAGTATCTGCCATGGCCAGATTGGCTGAAGATAAAAACATCTCCGTTCGCTTCATTGAAGAAATGCCATTCAATGGGTCTACTTTTCATCAGGAAGAAAATTGGAATGCTACCCAAATATTGAACGAACTACGCAACAGCTATCCCACAATTGAAAAGATCGCAGATGAGAAAAACTCACCCTCTACTGAATACCAAATCCCAGAATTCAAAGGAACAGTAGGGATCATAGCAGCCTATACGAGGACGTTTTGTGGGACCTGCAATCGTCTGCGAATCACTGCTACTGGCCACATCAAAAATTGCCTATATGATGAAGGTGTATTGGATACCCGACAGCTACTCCGAGGCAACTATACAGACCAAGAAATCAAAGCAGAATTGCTCTCAGTCGTGCAAAAAAAGGAAGCCAACGGCTTCTTGGCAGAAGCTAACAGAAAAAACAATGCACCAATCACCGAATCTATGTCAACCATAGGTGGGTGATCAGAATACTCTCCTGATAGAAATAACCGCCTGGTCTACCATGGGTATGAATCGCTTGTCCTTGTATTGATAGAATTTGACTGCCAACACCAAGACAGTCGCTGTATTGTAGGAAATCAACCCACATTCCATCAACCTCAACTGGGAAGTCATCGGTTGCGTTGAGATTTTCAGAATCGGCAACATGGGGGTCTGGTAGTGTCCAAATTTGCTGTCCGTACTTGGAGATATCATCTCAAAAATCTCCGACTTCCGTTGGAAATCTGACAATGAAATAAGACTGGCAGAAATCTTGAAATTGGTGGCTCCTTCTGGAACTTCAAGGTCATTTTCGGGAACGAAGGAAGGGATATGCAATATCGCATGACCTTTGTGTGCTCCCGGTTTGATACAAAGCTTGGTGCGAACTGAACTATCAAATGATGTGTTTTCATTCAAGTCAAACCCCACCAAATCCTCAGCAATTTGATTCAACGAAAGCTTATTTGAATTGTCAAGTGAACTATTGATTTGTGAAGCAAGTTTCTTAGAACTGTACGCGCTAGTCATCGCATCCAATTCCATCCCCAACCCTTGATGGATGACCTTGCTGATATATGTTGCTACTGCAAACTTGTTTTTAAAAGGAATTTCACTTTCCTGACTAAGGCTTGTCGATGTAGGCTTGCTGTAGATATTGTTTTTTTGAGTGGTGATGGATCCTAATCCATCCGAATAAAGATAAGTACTACGTAATTCGAGGTGTGTTGACATAGCTGTTTTTGCAATTCCATTTTGGGTTCACTTGCCACAAGTGAAACAGGTTAATTTTTCAGTACGAACGAATATAAAAAATTAATTTAATAAAACAAGATGAAACACCTTAATATCAGACGTTTATACAAGTTGAAAGGAGAGATTTAAGTAAATACACTACTTAGCACAGCTATCCATACGACCTTTTCGCAGCTTATCGTTTACTGAGACAAAAATCTATTTCTAAGTAGTTGTGCAACTTTAGGGATTCCAGTAGTTGCCATTTCTTCCAAAAGATACAATTCAGCAGAAGAGTTTAATTCAGGCATTCTTGGATCTACTACATATTTGGGCACCGAAGGTTTGGCATAATGCATGAGTCCAGCAGCTGGATAAACCACCATGGATGTACCTACAATGATAAGCGCATCTGCAACCCGTACTTTCTCAACAGCCAAATCCATCATAGGCACCATCTCGCCGAACCAGACAATATGCGGGCGCAATTGCGACCCTTTTTCGCATTTGTCACCTAGCTTTAATTCCCATCCATCAAGATCATACACCAATCTTTCGTCCAAGGTACTCCTGACTTTGAATAGCTCACCATGCAGATGAATAACGCTGGTAGAACCAGCTCTCTCATGTAGGTTATCGACATTCTGAGTAATGACCGTAACCTCAAAATCGCTTTCCAGTCCTGCAATGGAGAGGTGACCTGTGTTGGGTTGAGCACCCAAGGCTTGCTTTCTCCGCTGGTTATAAAAATCCAAAACCAAGCTTCTATTTTTAGACCAACCTTGAGGTGTAGCTACCTCCATCACGTCATGACCTTCCCACAAACCATCTGAATCTCGAAAAGTCTTGATACCACTTTCTGCACTGATACCAGCACCAGTCAATACCACTATTTTCTTCTTTATTTTCATAATTATATTATTTCCTCTGTCATAAGTAAGTCCATTTTATGATTTTAATCACACCATCTCTACTATTTTCATTCTATCATTGCGACATTTAAAGCACTAACTAAACATCAAGCCATGTCCAATTCTGTGTTTATCTCCACGATAGAACCCAACTCAGGCAAATCACTGATTTCACTTGGTCTCATGGAGCTTTTGCTCCGAAAATCTGATAAAATTGGTTATTTCAAACCTATCATAAAAGGGAAACAAAAAAATAAGGATCATCATACCGAATTGATGTTGAAGTATTTCAATCTCAATCAAAATTATGAAGACACCTATGTATTCACAGGAGATCAGGTCAACAACATGTTGGGATCAGGTCAACAAGAACAGGTCATAGATCAAATCATTGACAAATACAAAACCTTTGAAAAGCAACACGACTTTGTACTCATCGAAGGAACGGACTTTGTAGGAGACAACATAGCCTTTGAGTTTGAACTCAATGCTGCCATAGCCAAAAACCTGAGCAGCCCTGTACTCATCGTCGGTTCTGGACAGTCCAAAACGCCAGAAGTAACCACCAGTGCCCTCAAGTTTGCTCTAGACTCCTTTGAACTAGAAGAGTGCGAAGTAATAGGTGCCATCATCAATCGTGTCGATGAAGAGGAAATTGACTCATTCAAAACCATGCTCAAGAAGAAACTAGGTGGTACTGGCAAGAACAAAGAACTCTCGGTCATCCCAAACAACAAGCTGTTGAGTAGTCCAAGTGTCGCTGAGATAGCCGACCAACTCAATGCAAAGGTAATTTTTGGTGAGGAACTAGTTCATCAGAAATTGGTCGATAGATTCTCGGTGGCCGGCATGACTCTGTCCAATTACTTGACCTTCCTGACGGAAAATTGTGCGGTTGTTGCTTCGGCAGATAGAGGTGAAATCATCATGGGAGCCTTGCAAGCACATCAATCTACCACCTACCCCAATATATCGGCTATCATACTGACGGGAGGATTTGATATTCCCGATTCCATCTACAAGCTATTGGAGGGACTAGCTACGACCGTACCGATTCTCAAAGTAAGTCCCAATACTTTCCAAACTGCTGTTCACCTCAATGAGGTAAAGTCCAATCTGTCCATACACAATCCAGACAAGATCAAATTGGCACTGAAATACTTCAACGATCAGATTGATGCTACGAATTTGGAGAATAAAATCATCGGATTCAAGCCAAAAGGCATGACGCCCAAGATGTTTAAGTACAATCTGAATCAAATGGCCCTGTCTCAGAAAATGCACATCGTATTGCCAGAGGGCAATGATGACAGAATCCTAAGAGCTGCCGAACAACTGCAAGTACTCAACATCGTCAAGCTAACTCTCTTGTATAGAGATCCAGAAGTGGTCATACACAAAATCAAAGAACTGGGGTTGAACATTGACCTGAAAAAAATCGACATCATTGCTCCCGCACAATCACCCAATTTCCTCAAATACGTCAAGCAGCTGTATGAATACCGTAAAGACAAAGGTGTGACCCTAGATGTAGCTGAAGATTTGATGAACGACGTGTCTTACTTTGGCACCATGATGGTACAGATGGGAGATGCCGACGGCATGGTGTCGGGTGCAGTCAATACTACCCAGCATACCATCAGACCAGCCTTGCAGTTTGTCAAAACACAACCTGGAATCAAGGTAGTTTCATCGGTCTTCTTTATGTGCCTTGACAATCGTGTATTGGTATATGGGGATTGCGCTGTGAACCCCAACCCTACTGCTGAGCAATTGGCAGAGATTGCTGTCTCATCTGCCAAAACAGCCCAAGCTTTTGGAGTAGAGCCTAAGGTAGCGATGCTTTCCTACTCATCAGGTGCGTCTGGCAAAGGTGAAGAGGTCGAAAAAGTACGTAAAGCAACCGAACTGGCGAAAGTCCTTGCTCCTGAGCTACTCATCGAAGGGCCTATCCAATACGATGCGGCCGTTGATCCCGAAGTAGGGTTGAAAAAAATGCCAGATTCGCAAGTCGCTGGTCAAGCCACAGTCTTGATCTTTCCCGATCTCAACACTGGCAACAATACCTACAAAGCAGTGCAACGAGAAACGGGAGCCATAGCCATTGGACCTGTGCTCCAAGGGCTCAACAAGCCTGTCAATGACCTCAGCAGAGGTTGTACCGTAGAAGATATTGTCAACACGGTCATCATCACGGCCATTCAATCACAAAAAAACTAACCAGGCAGGAATTCATTTTCCTAGTGGATTAAATTCTTATCAAATGAAAATATTGGTTTTAAACTCCGGAAGTTCCTCTCTCAAGTACCAGCTATTCGATATGCCCGAGGGCAAAGTCCTGTGCGCAGGTCTAGTGGAGAAGATCACCGAAAAAATTGGACGTCTGGAACATAGCTATGATGGAAAAAAAATAGTCGTAGAAGAACATTTTCCAGATCACAAAGTGGCGCTCAACCAAGTGGCACAAGTGCTCACCGACCCTCAATACCACATCCTAGAATCGGCCGACGAAATCGAAGCAGTAGGACATCGAGTGGTACACGGTGGAGAGAGCTTCAGTGCGACCACTGAGATTAATGAAGAAGTCAAAAGCAAGATAAAAGAACTATTCTCACTTGCTCCCCTACACAACCCTGCCAACCTACAAGGTATCGAGGTGGCTGAAAATATATTTGCGGCAGCCAAACAGTACGCAGTATTCGATACAGCCTTTCACTCAACACTCCCAGAAGAAGCCTATCGATTTGCCATTCCAGAGGAGTTTTACTCCCAATACGGCACACGTGTCTACGGCTTTCATGGTACTTCTCATCGCTATGTTGCCAACCAGGCGATTCAGCATTTAGGCTTGAAAGAAGAAGACAGTAAAATCATCACCATCCATCTAGGCAATGGCTGTAGCATGGCTGCCATCCGAAACGGAAAGTCGGTTGACACTTCCATGGGACTGGGTCCCTTGTCTGGACTCATCATGGGTACGAGATCAGGCGATCTGGATCCTTCTGTAATTTTTTATCTCCTAGAACAAGGATACGAAATCGAAGAAATCAAATCTACCCTGAACAAAAAGAGTGGCATGAAAGGCCTCACTGGGGACAATGACCTGCGCAACATCAACGCCAGAGCTAATGACGGTGATGCAGCAGCGGTACTAGCACTCAAAATGTACAGCTATCGAATCAAGAAATACATCGGATCTTATATGGCAGTCTTGGGAGGTCTGGATGCCATAGTCTTCACGGCAGGTGTCGGAGAAAATGATGCCGCTACACGCGCAAAAGCATGTGCTGGATTAGAGGCCTTTGGCATTTCGATCGACTCACAACAAAATCAACAACGAAAGTCCAACATCCATGAAATCCAAGATGGAAAAATCAAAATCCTCGTTATCCCTACAGACGAAGAATACGAAATCGCCAGACAGAGCTATAATTTAACACAGGGAAAAACACCATACGAATAATGGTGTTTTAATAGTTTTAAATACTGTCAAACCGCATTTTTGAACTATCTTTTTCAAAATATTCAGTATTAACATGACACATTTTAGAACAGAGCTATTTATAGACGAAAATCCAGATAAAATCAAAGCAGACTCTAAAATCCTTTCTTTTGGATCCGGGTTTACTGAATCTTTGATGAGTCCAATGAACAAGTACAACTTCAACATCGTCAACAACCCATACGGTACCATATACAATCCGATTTCAATTTTTAACCTGATCACTGACACGATCAACAACAAAGAAATCAATACCGATCTACTGACCGAGAATGATGGGCAATGGAATCATTATGATTTCCACCCAGAACACAGTGCTGGTTCTAAAGATGAGTTGGTTGAGCGCTTGCAACAAAAGGTAACAGAAACACATGAATACCTCAAGAAGACAGATTATGTGATCATTACCTTGGGCTCTGCCTTTGTGTACAAACTCAACTCAACCAAAAAAATAGTTGCCAACTGCCACAGAGGCTCTCGTGAGCAATTCAGTAAGGAACTACTCACACCACAGGCCATTGTTGATGGATTTAGAGAAATCTATAATTCGCTCAACCATGTCAAAAACATCATCTTGGTCGTGAGTCCTGTCCAACACACCAAAGACACCTTGACACTCAATGCTGTAAGCAAGTCAGTCTTGAGATTGGCGTGCCACATGATCATGAGTGAGTTTGCCTATGTCAAATACTTCCCTGCTTACGAGTTTCTGTTGGGTGACTTGCGTGATTATCGCTTTTATGAAAAGGACTTGATTCACCCCAATGAATTGGCAACTGACTATATCTTCAAAAAATTTGCCGAAGGGTATTTTCATCCAGACATCAAAGACGCCATTCTGAACATCGAAGAATTGCTCAGTGGCATGCACCACGCACCGTACAACCCTCAGAGTACCGAGTACAAGAAAAGTCTGAAAGAAGCCATTGACAACATCAGTACAATGACTGACAAAATGGATCTCTCCGAGTTAATCAATGACCTGAAAAGCAAAATTGGATAACAACGATCATCAGACATCTAAAACTCTGACTTTGTACAATACCACAAGTTGTAGCCTGCGGTATTGTACAAAGTCAGGGTTTGCTGAATTTTCTCCCGAACCATTCGATGGTTTTGCGTAGCAGATCGTAGTAGAGCATGGCATAGGTGATGGCAGTCATGATCCAGATCACCATCAGATTAAAATAAAAAGTATCTATCTCCCACGACCCTATTACTTTGACTGGTGCATAAAAATGTGCATTCCCCAATCGTGATTCAGGAGTCATATAGATAGGGTCCTTTTTTCGAATCAATTGATCCTCTCCGTCATATATTTTTCTGATCTTGTCTCTATTCAGTGCAATGGAATGTAACGCATCATTTTCATTATTTTTCTTGAGTAGAGACAAGCCATCCTTGCCAATTTCTTTGACCAGTTTTCGATAGGCTATTTCTCTATCTTCTACTGCCTTTTGTTTTTCGTCTTTGTACTTCTTCTTCAGTACTCGCAAATAATTTAAAGTATGCAGATGCAATGTAGAATCAAAGGTATCGTAGTACAACTCCCCCAATTTGCCAAACTGTGGATTGTCATCCATCTCCTGCAGCTTAGCTATTTCATTGCGGCATATCTTGAGATCATAGATCACCTGCCCACTATGATTCCCCTGGCTGACATCAGTCAGGGCATTGTTGAGTCGACCCGAAAGGTCAGGAATTAAATAAGCAAATTGGTAGCTGGCATCACTCATTCGCTTGTCATACTCATAAAAGTTTTTGCTGTATTTGTTGTTGGTGTCTTGCTCTACCGCTAGTGCTTCATAGGCCCATCGAGAAACCATCATATTGCCTATAAATGGCACATTTTTTTTGTCTCCAATCTCAAAATTAAGATCGTCAAACTTGATCATAGCACCTCCCAACAGTAGCTGTGGCACAAGAATCAATGGTATCAATATATAGATAGTCACGATCGAATTGAAACCAGATGAAATATTGAGTCCTACCATATTGGCAAAACATGCAGTTGAAAACAATATCAACCAATATTGAAAATTAAGCCCCTTGATCTCCAGTATGTAATTGCCCAAGAGGGTAAAAATCAGCACCTGAATAGCCGACAGACCAAACAAGTACACAATCTTGGAATTGATGTAGCTAAATCGACTCAGATTCAAGAAGGACTCCCTTTGGAGGATTTTCCTGTCCTTGAAGATCTCCTCCGCACTCACCGTGAGTCCTGTAAACAAGGAAACCACAATAGTCATAAACAAATAAATAGGGATGTTTCTGTTGTCACTAAAGTCATAAACACTGGTTTCGGAATACTTGGCCAAAAAACCCAAAATGATTGCCAACAGAGGTGGTTCCAGTATGTTGAGCAATATGTACTGCGTGTTAGATTTTTTGGATAATAAAATTCTCTTGATATAGACTAAAGACTGGTGGTAAAGATTTGGGATCAAGAAATTGGAGGGAGGCAATGCCGTCTCATATTTGACCTTTTCTACTTTGGACATGATATTCTCTTTGAACATCTCATACCATTTTTCTGGTGAGGTCTTCCTGTGCTTGGTCGAACTACCCTTTTCATCAATTTCTTTGGTCTCGATGATTTGTAGAATCTGCTCAGGAATCACATTGCCACAGGTTCGGCACTCGCTTTCTGCGGCATTGACCTGTGTGTTCATCGTTTTGAAATAAACCACCGCATCGATCGGATTGCCCGCATAGATGGGATAGCCTCCCTTGTCCAAAATCCACATTTTATCAAACAGTTTGTAGATATCCGACGAAGGTTGATGAATGATGATGATGACCAATTTCCCTTTTCGTGTTTGCTCTTTCAGTAGATTCATGACCTTTTCTGAATCCATCGATGACAGACCAGAGGTAGGTTCATCAATATAAAGTACAGAGGGCTCTCTCAATAGTTCCAAACCAATATTGAGGCGCTTTCTCTGCCCTCCACTGATTGTCTTGTTGAGTGGATCTCCTACTTTCAGGTCTTTAATTTCTTCGATATCGAGGTCTTCCAGTACTTTGTTTACCTCTCTGCGAATTCTCGCCTCAGAGAGGTCTCCAAAACAAAGCTTTGCATTGAAGTACAGGTTTTCGAAAACCGTGAGTTCCTCAAACAAAAGGTCGTCCTGTGGTACATATCCGATAACCCCTGATTGTACACTACGATTGATACTAAAACCATTGATCTTGATCTCGCCTGACATGGGCTTTAGTTTCCCATTGAGTAGATTCATGAGTGTGGATTTGCCTGTACCACTCCCTCCCATGATGCCTATCAGCTGTCCCGACTCCTCACTAAAAGTAAACGGCTTGATACCATTGTCACTGTTTTTGAAGTTGTATGTCATCTCGTCTGCTTGCAGCACGAGTTTGGTTCTTTTGACATCTAGCAAAAACTTTTTGCTGATATCGGACTCATAGATTGGCTTGATTGTACTGCCTTTGATGATGGCACCTGGGTTGAGGATATATACCTTTCCATTCTGGATCTTTTTTCCCTCCACAAACAAGCTGAGTGGCCCGGTATATCTAAACACAAAAGTATTGACACTCTCTATGTGCAAAACCACTATGGTTCCAAAAAGATTTTCGACCTGTACATGTCTGAAATCGGTGATACCTGGCTCGGTTTTTCTTTTCATCATCCAGGCTATTTCCTTGGGCCACTCGGTGACCTTGTTGTCAATGACCATGGCATTGCCCTTGTGTACATTTTTGATATCTACATCGAGAATAAATGAGCAAATATCATCGGTTTCTATCTTGGAGAGGTTAAAATTCAGAGCCACCAATTGCATGAAATCGTTTTC
Organism: Reichenbachiella agarivorans; assembly: GCF_025502585.1. Classification (NCBI taxonomy): domain Bacteria; kingdom Pseudomonadati; phylum Bacteroidota; class Cytophagia; order Cytophagales; family Reichenbachiellaceae; genus Reichenbachiella; species Reichenbachiella agarivorans. The sequence continues at coordinate 154,971 of NZ_CP106679.1, forward strand.
ACGAGTTGACACCTTTTTATCCGTATTGATGAGTTCTACGAGTTGGATGAATACGAGTACGCGCTCATGCTGTAGCAGTTCTTTGTTGAGCTGCTGACAAATCTTGGTCACTTGGATAATGTTCTTGGTCTCGTTTTCTATCTCAGGAGTTGCAGAAGCTGCCTCTCGTCGGTAAAACTCTACATAGTCCTGAAACAGGTTGAGATACTGCTCGGAGAGCTCATGGTTGAGCTGCTTGTCCAAATAAGGCTTGACTATGATATGCCCTGTATCCACCACTTCATCTTTGACACTTTCGATAATGGCAAACAATCTCATCAGGGCATTTATAATCGATTCACTCATTGGGGTATTTTGGTTTTTGAGGTAAATTAAAAAAGGCATACTGAATAATCAATATGCCTTGAATTTTGCTTGGGATTAAATAATCAACCTGTGATTTCGTTTCGCGTAGACTCTACATTTTTCATGATGTCATCAAGCTGTCCTTTTGTAATTCCTACCTCTGGCTCTACTCCATCGTAGGTCAACTTCATGTAGTTGAGCAAAGGAGCAATGGCTTTGATATCCTCATCTTCTACATACTTGGCAGCTGCCTCAGCCAATACATTGGCTCCTGTTTTTTGCTTGGCGATGATGGACATCAACCTTGGATCGTAGTTGCTAGACACGGCCAACTGTGTCGTGATATACAAGCCTTCGATCCAGCTAGCTGAAACCACCAAGAAGGAAAGTTTCTCCTGTCCAGTCTTGTTCAGTTGCTCATAGGTATTGTAGAACGACTCAGTAATGATCAAGATCAATGAGTCCTGATTGTCGATATTGCTCTCAATTCTATTTACCATGCTTTCGTTGAATACACCTGGTACATCCAGACCATCCACCAAGGTTTTGGTTACTTTGATCAATGCCAAGGTTTCCTCATTCATGTTGTAGGTACTGGCATAGCTCAAATCCGCCCCATAAATCCCTAGGTTCAATGCTTTGGCTCTTTGTGTTTCATATTTGTCTACATTCTCTACTGGGTTGGTGATGTCCAACACGAAAGCCGCGTCTGCATCTTGTAGCAATGTAGTTACTTCATACGAAGTAGGGATTGGATAGTCAAATTCTCTTTTCACTACTTCTTTCACGTTGGCAGTAGTTACTTTTTCGGTAGTAGTTTCTTTTTTGCCTCCACAGCTGATGACGGCACTAGCCAAAGTGGCTAAAACAAATATGTGTAGATAGTTTTTCATAGTTTGTGTTTCGAAATGATCAAAATTTGATGGTGGGCAATTTAGTGAATGATGGATGAAAATATGAAATGCAGACCAAAATAATCAATCTTCCCAAAGACTCTTGGCACTGTAGTCTGAACCCTCCAAGGTGAAGTATTCTCCTCTTTCGTATCGGTAATTTGCGTTGAGCACCTCGATCGATTTCATCTCCTGCACTGTGAAGGGAATCGATGCTGCATCAAAATTTTCTTGAAGCCTGCTAGGATTGGTTGACTTTGGGATGACGGAGCTTCCTCGATTGATTGCCCATGCGATCAGAACCTGCGCAGCAGTAAGCTCCCTTGCTTTGGCGATCTCTGCGATCACGGGGTGCTGATAAAGATACGGCAACTCATGATTTGGCATTTTACTGGCTCGCTCTACCGCTCCCAGTGGTGCATAAGCTGTCAGAATAATAGCATTCTTCTGGCAAAATTTCAACAAGTCTCCTTGTTGCAGGTAGGGATGAGACTCTACTTGGTTGACCTCTATTTTGATCTTCGAAGATTTGTTGATGCGTTTGATTTTCTTTGAATTAAAATTGGACACCCCGATATGTTTGGTGAGACCTGCCATCACACATTCTTCCATCCCAGACCATGTATCTTCGAGACTCAGTTCATCCAAACTCACCAAATCGTCCGCTGTACTAGGAATCAACACCTGCTTGCGCTGAGCCACTGGCCAATGTACCAAATACAAATCCAAAAACTCCAAATGCAGATCAGACAATGTATGCTTGAGTGCTACGATCACATCCTCAGCTCTATGATGTGTATTCCATAGTTTAGAGGTGATCCACAGATCCTTTCGCTTCACTTCTCCCGCTGCTATGGCATCATTGAGTGCTCTACCTATTTCTTTTTCATTTTGGTATATTGATGCACAGTCAAAATGTCTATACCCTATTTGAATGGCCTTGCGCACCGCAGCATATGCCTCCTCATGACGTGATTGCCAAGTACCCAAACCGAGAGCTGGCATTTGGTCACCATTTTTCAACGAATAATAAATCATAACGAGGATTGTTGTCAAGAGGGAATTTACGAATATTTCAGATATGAAATAAAAAAAGCCTCAACAGTGATTGTTGAGGCTTGATGTTTTATCTATTCAATGGTCAATTAAGATGCCATTGCTTTTGCGATTGTTTCTCCGATGTCTGCAGGAGAGTTCACCACATAAAGGCCGCATTCTGCCATGATTTTCATTTTTGCTTCTGCTGTATCATCCGCACCACCGATGATTGCACCAGCGTGTCCCATTCTTTTTCCTTTTGGAGCAGTTTGTCCAGCGATGAATCCAACTACTGGCTTAGGGTTGCCCTGTGCTTTGATCCATCTAGCGGCTTCAGCTTCGTAGCTACCACCGATCTCTCCGATCATCACGATTGCATCAGTTTCAGGATCATTCATCAACATTTCTACAGCTTGTTTTGTAGATGTACCGATGATTGGGTCTCCACCGATACCGATAGCAGTAGAGATTCCCAAACCAGCTTTCACTACTTGATCAGCTGCTTCGTAAGTCAAGGTTCCTGATTTAGATACGATACCTACTCTACCCGTTTTGAATACAAAGCCAGGCATGATACCTACTTTTGCTTCTCCTGGTGTGATTACTCCTGGACAGTTAGGCCCGATCAATGTCAAATCTTTGCCTGAGATGTATTGTTTTGCTACAATCATATCTTTGACAGGAATACCTTCAGTGATGGTAATGATCACTTTGATACCTGCGTCTGCTGCTTCCATAATTGCGTCTGCAGCAAATGCTGGAGGCACAAAAATGATCGAAACGTTGGCTCCTGCCTGATCTACAGCATCTTGAACCGTGTTGAACACCGGTCTATCAAGGTGAGTTTGTCCTCCTTTGCCTGGAGTCACACCTCCTACGACATTGCTGCCATACTCGATCATTTGTGAAGCATGAAACGTACCTTCAGTACCTGTGAAGCCCTGAACTATGATTTTAGAATCTTTATTTACTAATACACTCATTCGATTTCAATTTTGTGCAAAAATAGGATAATTAATGGCTTTCGCAAGCTATGAAAAAAGGATTAAACTGTAAATTTTTGATAAGTCACCATCATATGCTGATCGATGAATTCTCTCACACACCCATCGCCACCCTTGGTAGTGAGTATGACGTCCACATACTCAAGGACTTCTTGTGAAGAATCTGCAGGACATGCAGACAAACCTACTTTGCGCATAGCTGGCAAATCATTGAGATCATCACCTATAAAAGCTACTTGATCCCAATCTAATCCCAGCTCTAACAGCCATCCAGCGAGAATAACATCCTTTTCCTCATGGCCTGCATACACATATTTGATGCCGAGCATTTTGGCTCTGGCTTCAATGGCACTAGCTGTCGAACTGTGACTGATGATGGCAACTATGATTCCCTGATTGAGTAGCATCTTGATCCCTAACCCATCCTTGGCACTGAATTTTTTAAATTGTGTACCATCATCCATGACATTGATGCTGCCGTCGGTCATGGTGCCGTCCACGTCCAGCACAACCATTTTGATATTGTAGGTATCGATCATGACGGCAATTATATAGCAAGAACGCAAGAAGTACAAGACAATCAGTTGTTTGAATCTACTTGATTGCATCTCATTGGTTTACCTAATTTAGCGTCAGTCAAATCCGAAGATCAACTTGTCAAGATTTGGTTGTTGCTCTAAAAGGTGCTAAATTCAATTAGAATTAAAATAACAAATTAATAACATGGGAAAAGGAGATAAAAAAACCAAAAAAGGTAAAATCAGTCAGGGATCATTTGGTGTGAGCAGACCTCACAACGTGAAGAAAGCCACCCCAACTGCTACTCCCAAAGACAAAAAAACCAAGTAATCCAATCATAGGATCATGAAAAAGCCCCAGCATAACTGTTGGGGCTTTTTCATGATCCTTTTCTGAACCTATTTTCCAGATCAAAAACTAGATTACAGGGTATTATTAATCTACAACCAGATACTATTCAGAAGAAATCCCTATTCACTTTCCAACCGCTCGATCATGCCTTTCATTTCTTCAATCTCCCGCTTTTGTGCAGCGATGATTTCATCAGCCAATTCTTTGACTTCTGGATCCTTCAAATCTGCACGACCACTAGTCAATATGGCTATTGAATGATGGGGAATCATCGCTCTCATCCATTTCAGATCATTTATTGGGAGTTGCTGTCTCACTAAATATATAGATGAGAGCATCAATAGAACACTCCCAACTAGGATGCTGTAGTTTTTAGTTTTGTTCTGGTACATCGGCCACATGAATAAAAGCATCACAATAGCCATCCCACTCACGCCGATCAATGTCATGTACATTCTAGTCCAACTAAAATACACATGACTGAACTCATACGTGTTGAAGTACATAGTGATGTACATCGATATAGCCGAACACACCAGCATGAGGATAAATTTAGTATAAGTTGAATTTTTCATTTTATAGCTTTTTGGTTGTAAACTTATTTTACGACCATTTGTCTACGGTAGTTTCCTGCCTTCTCGTCCAAAAACGGTGATAAGCTATAAAGAAAAGTACATGGATTGGTTCTCTATTTTGATTCAACTGGTGCATTCTGGTAGCACTTATCCCATCCATGGTTAATCTAATTCAACGCTTTTATACCCGTCAGTGATTGGCCTTTTCAATCCAAACCGAGAACTATTCAATACCAAATCATTCCTAATTGAGGCCAATCCGTTTTTTTTTGCAGGTTGCTCAAAATAGGTCTACCAAAAATTGGTTGACTAATTTCATTTTTTTATTAAATTGGTACCTCAGTTAAGCATGCTGAGAAACATTTATTAAAAAACATGATTATGAAAAGACTAATACGAATAGTAACTATTCCTGTATTGCTCTTGATCCAAACCGTTGTGTATGGACAAGATGTGATCGACACCTCATTCGAGGATTACACAGATGGCACCCTCGCTGGACAAAACAGCTGGACAGTCAATGATGGAATCGCAACCATAGTAACTGGTTCCGATTATATCCATACAGGTTCAAAGGGGTTGAAGCTGAGCTCCCCTGCTACCGAAGGCCCATTGGAAATCGACCATCTCGCCTATGACAAAACACAGACAGGCTTGTCAGGCAATGTTTACATTGATTTTTGGGTAAAGATAATTTCCTATGCCAGTGGAGATGGAGATGATTTTTATATACGCGCATACGATCTATTGCCAGACAATGGAGTCAGAAGAGCGGCAGAACTAAGGTTCTATCCAAGTGGAAGAATCAAAATTGCTGGTAAGGATGAAACACTCGAATTGACTGATGGTACTTACACCACAGGAACATGGATGAGAGTATCTCTGAGCATTGATTACGCTACCCAGCAATTTGAAATTGCATTGGACGGTACTGTTGTTGAACAGACCTTTGACTTCCGAGAACATTATGACGCAACAACCAAAGGAAGAACTAACGACATCAAAGAGTATCATGGCCTCCTACTGTATCATGATGACGGAACAGGCGGAGACTATGCAATCGACGATCTCTATGTAGGTACTACAGCGATAGATGATATAGCATTCACGCCTCCTACCACAGACCGTACGATCACTGTGACACAACCAGACAGAGCGACCATCACTTTGGATCCTCAAAAGGACATCTATCAAGTAGGAGAATCTGTCACTGTAACCCTCAGCGGAATAGAAGAACATTACAAATTGGGAACATGGACTGGTTCCTTGTCTGGAACTGAAAACCCAACAACTTTAACCTTAACGGGCAACGCAGATATTGGAGCCAACATCATCGTGGATGAATCAAACCCTCCTAATGATTATACAATCAACATCACCCAACCTGAAGGAGGAACAATTACAGTTGATCCAGCAAGTGGACCATACTATGAAGGTGACCCAGTAAAATTCACCCTTGTTCCAGCTATTGGCTATGAATTCAACTCTTGGACTGGAATCACCGGAACAGAAACTACTGTAAATCTAAACATAGCAGAAAACCTTGTCGTCTCTGCATCTCTCAGTCAAGGCTCATTCACAGAAAGAATCGTCAACGTATCGAACAAAAGCCAATTAGAGGATGCTTTGGAAGACATCCAGCCAGGTGATCGAATCATATTGGCGGACGGTACCTATGATGGTGTCAGAGAGACTATCAAACAGTTGGGAGGAACAGGGCAATATCCTGTAACTATAGAAGCCGCCAACCAAGGAATGGCTAAAATCACGGGTGAAAGTAGATTCTACCTAGAGCAGGCTGCCTATATCACATTCTCAGGTTTGGATTTTGATGTATCCATTACCACGCTCTTCAAATTGACAGGATGCAACAACATCAGAATTACACGGAATGTTTTCAAAAATGCAGGAGACGGGGGATCTTCCAAACTCATCATCATCGGTGACGTCTGGGAAGGTGAGATTTGCACCAGTCATCACAACCGCATTGATCACAACTTGTTTGATGGCAAGTCAGATACAGGTGCGCTATTGGTAATCGACGGTACTCATGGTACAGTTCCACAAGTATCTCAATACGATAGAATCGACCATAACCATTTTAGAAACATCGGGCCAAGAATAACCAATGAGAAAGAAACCATCCGCGTTGGTTTGAGTGATCTGTCTTTGAGCTCTGCTTATTGCACGATTGAAAACAACTTGTTTGAAGCGTGTGATGGTGACCCAGAAATCATTTCTATCAAATCCAATGACAATTTTGTCCGCAACAACACTTTCTTGCGCTCACTTGGTACAGTTTCATTGCGACATGGCAACAGGACTGAAGTGAGTGGCAACTTCTTCTTCGGAGATGGCAAAACAGCTATGTTCGAAGGAGAAGTCATTGGCTGTGGAGGTGTGAGAGTATATGGCAAAGATCATAAAATCTTTAACAATTACTTTGAAGGTCTGACTGGAGATAGATGGGATGCGGCATGTACTTTGACGCAAGGAGATGCCAGCAATGATAATGTCACACAAAGCTCCAACCTCACCAAACACTATGTAATTGAGAATCTAGAGTTTACCCACAACACACTCGTCAACAACGCCTCAGATATCGAAATTGGATACCGAGATGATTGGGGTAAGAAACCTATAAATGTGTTGATTGCCAACAACATCATTGTTCAGGACAAAAACCCCGTGACAAAAGTATATTTTGCTGGGACAGATAGTGATGTATCGTTTGCAGACAACATCATCTATACAACAGGCACAGCTACTTGGGGAGACATCGCCTTTACAGCCGCTGAAGCTAGCAATGTAAATCCTCAATTGGAGAAGAGTACCTGCAAAATACCTGAGGTAGATTGTACGACAGAATACCCCATTGCAATATGGAAAATTTCAAGTGCAAGCAGTCCTGCAGTAGACCCTACACCTGCTAATACCATCGCAGGAGTGAGTGTTGGAATAGAAGGACAAGCCACCACTGGCACGAGAGACATCGGTGCTGATGAGTACAATGGCACAGACGCCATCACCAATGGAGCGATCGATGCTAGGTATGTAGGGCCAAATGCCATACCATTTGGAATAGATGCAAATGCAGTTTACAGCATCACATTGGTACAAACAGATGGCGGTACGATTTCCGTTTCTCCTGTTTCTGAAACCTACGCTGCAGGTAGTAAAGTGACATTTACGGCAACAGCCAATGAAGGCCTATTCTTCAATTCATGGAGTGGATTTAGTGGTACACAAGCAGTCATGGAAGTGGTCGTCACCTCTGACATGACAGTCAGTGGTGTCTTTTCTGATGTCGTACCAGAATACAACATAGTCTTGACTCAAACCGAAGGGGGTACTATTGCGGTATCACCAGCGACTGGGCCATACACATCAGGCAGTACAGTGACATTTACGGCAACAGCAAACAATGGACATTCATTTGTGGCGTGGAATGGCATCACCGCTACCGACAATGTAGTAGAAATTGTGATCACATCAGATTTGAATGTGAGTGCTGAGTTTTCAACCATCACTAGTTCTACTGAACAGCTATCAGATCTGATTCAGACATATCCAAACCCATTTGTGGGCAGTATCACATTGGAATCAAAAACACCCGCTACTGTCACTATCTATGGAATCGATAAGCATATGGTTGATTCATTCGAGTTGAAAGATAAAATTGAATGGACAGCCCCTACGCCAGGTCTGTATATTGGACATGTGTCATCCAATGGCAAGACTCAGATTTTAAAACTACTGGCTCAGTAGATTAAAAAAATAGATTATCACATGTAAAACAGCCCCTGCGAAACAGATTTTGCAGGGGCTTTTCATTTCAACTAGTTGGCTATTTTCCTACTATTTGATTGAGGTGATGTTCGAGATGGTCAACATAATCCACCATTAAGAACCTCAAATCACAGATATTGTTCTTACCCAATTCGATTGGATAGCTCAGGGTGGTCTCATCTTGCTGACTAATCACATTCTTGATTTGGTGATTGATAGATAGCCAGAGATTGGCAATTACCTCAATGTCAGCATGCTGGTAGTCATTGGCTATGACTAGTTCCTCTTGATTATATTTTCTAATCTTGAAGGGCTTTTCTTCAAATTGAATCTCCGTAAACCGCTGAAGGTTGTTGATGCCTGAGTCAACCAAATGTCCCAAAATCTCCTTCTTTGACCATTTGCTAGGGTTGGTCTTTTGGGCCAGTTCTGATTCGTTGGATGTAGAGATAAATTCCATCCCTAACTTTAGTAATTTTTCTAATCTCATGATTAGTTCTTCCATCTTGGAATACCTCTATGGTTTAGCTGAATGTTGGTTTTGTATTGAACCTGCTACATTTGTGAAGACAATGTATTATGGGCTTTTATTTCAATTCTCATTACAGACATTCCGTTACCTCTGAAAAGAGAAGCGTTTCGGACATGACCAATCCTCAGAATTAGAATCTTCTGTAAAGATCGTCAATAAATAAGTCATTTGATTTTGCTGGTTCTGAACCTCACATTTCTTTTTGTCCTTAACGCCTTCTCCCAAAACTCAGTCATTATGCACAGATTTTATCTTCCAAGATTTGGCATTTAATCCCTGATTTATTCAGTAAAGAAATTATTTCGTTAGAGTTGAAATTATTTCCTTCAATTCTCATAATAGTGTGTCCACAAGGAAAAGGTAATCCTGTTTCATTCAAATCAGTGTTGATTTTTAAATCTGAATGGTCACTTAGAATGGATTTTTCAACTTTATCCGCTTGATCCTGACTTTCAATGTTTGTTATAAATACTTCTATCATTGTGGTTTTTTTAAATTTTTAGTGTCTCTATCTGGTCTAAGCGAGACGCTTAGACCCAAACAACAATTTTAGTAAACATTTAATAGATTTATTAAATAGGACGGAAGTATACAAGACAAATTCTACTTTGTGACATTTACGGTCGTCTATTGGCTTGATGTCTTTATGAGAGAAGAATACAAAAAAGGATTGGTAGAACTGTACTTCTTGGATATATATAAGGAAAAGGTCTAAGTGAGGCGCTTAGACCAGAGGAGAATGGGCAGTGAAATGGGAGCGTTGCACCGAAGTATCAAATAGCTCTGTTAGCCATCCACTATATCGCTTGTTAGAGATATTCATCTATTAATTCACTTGTTCTATTAAAAACAAATTGAGATAAATGATAAATAATGTAACAATAACAGATGATGGTTGTCGATATAGATAAGGGTGTTAAGTTCAATGCCGCAACATATGCCGATGAAACACTTAGCAATGGCATAATTAGGCCAAAGGATATTAAAATTACTAGTTCGGCAAATAGAAATTTAAACACTCTCGGAATACCTTGTAAAACAATTTGCATGTTGGTTAAAATTGCAGGAATGTCTTTTTGATAAAAATCACTACTAATATCCCAGAGCATTTTAGCGTTAAAGGATTCCACTTCTTCAGAGTTGACCAAATGCATCAAATCTTTAGAAAAAGGTTCTTTTAGAATCTGACCAATATTTCCAAAACTCACATTAACTCTCGCAGGTTTATGTGCAAGGAAATACCAAATGTTATTGAAAGCTTCATGCTGATTATGAAGTTCATCAAATGTGTATTTGTGTTCGATGGTTTCAATAAATGAAATTTCACCGCCAAAAGGTATGTTGACAATGCTTTGGATAGATAGATACAGTCTAGTTGTTCTTGATTCGAAATTGGGATCATTCACGATTCCATGTCTGCTATCGGGTTCTTCAAAGGCATTCAATCTCGTTCTATGATTAATTGCCGGGAAGTTTTCCTTTAATCTGCGTAAGTAACTGCTATCAACTTCGTTCCCCCATATATCAGGAGAGTTAAGTAGGTAATAGAGAGCTTTGCGAAAATGGGTTAGTTTTTGGGTCAACGGAATTATGCGTTCTCTAGCTCTATCAAATTCTTGGTAGAGTCGGTTTATTCCATTCATTAAAGTTGTGATAACCATTGCCGAAAAGATCCCTGTTGAGGTTATTAGTATTCTGTTAATATCGAATGCTTTCACTTCTGATATTTTTAATTCTAGGAGCAATAGACTCAGAATTTCCAATGAGATAATGACAAGGAGAAATCTCCAGTTTAGTGATTTTAGAAAGCTATTAAGTTTCCTGTTCAACCTGCTCATTGGTAAAGATTATCTCTAACATAGTATAAAGCACACCATGTACTTTACTTACTCTAAAAATGCTTGATTTTAGGTTCTAATCCACCTATTGAGTGTACTAATATTTTTCTAGGTAGTTATCTTATATTTCTAGGTAGTGATCAGGATTGTATCTAAATGCTCATAAATATTGATCTTCCCTATTCAGATTCCGAACATATCTAAAAACTCGATGGAGCATCGTCTTTTGCTTACTGCTGTTATTTGATGACCATACTGCGCAGAGGTTGTTTTGCTTCACGCATGCTTTCATCTAAAATCAAGGCATATTCATCAAAAAAGATACGTATCTTTTGTTTAAAACCTACGCAGATTTGATCAAAAAGATACGTATCTTTTTCCCTAAACCTGCGCGGGTTTGAAGGAAAGTCTGGGCAGGTTCGAACCAAAGTCTGCGCGGGTTTGAAGGAAAGTCACAGTAGACTTTAACAAGAACCTAGGCAGATAGGTACGAAAGGATAGTGTATAGTTCGGTTGTAGTTTCTTTACTGAATAGATTTTACAAGGACAAGAATGCCCAATCCAATGCGAGCACCTCCAAATCTCAACGAATCATCGTTCCCAATTGACTTTGTGTGCTTCTAAACCAGAAAAGCTCACCGTTTCGGGTGAGCCTCTTCTTTTAATCGCGCATATACTGGTTATTTCAATCTGATCTGGCAGCTACCAAGTTTGAGATCTCTGTTGTAGATGTCGATCTTGTAGATACCGCTGCTTAGTTTTTCTTTTGGTTTATAACTCATCTCGATTCTTTTGGATACGTCAAAGTCCCCTATGCTTGGTGATAGACTTACATAAAAATCGTTTTCCATCATACTGTCTTTGTCCTCGATGACTCTATAGCTGATGCTCTTGTCATTGCTATTGAGGAGTTTGCCTTCTGGAGTGGTGATTTTGAAGCTGACGTCCTCTGTTACGTTTTGAGGGACATCAAATCCTACCATCAATTTTCTAGTTGCCTTTGAGTTGACTGTCAAACGCTCCTTTTTACCTTTCAAGCTCTCCACTCGGAAGTTCTGCGCTACCAAGGCACTCAACAACTTGGTATTTTCATCCAAGATGGCATTCTCACTCTGCAAATTGGCGATGGTATTGTTGAGTTCCTCGGTCTTGCGATTGTTTCTTGCCATCTCTTCCATGTTCATGTTGAGCGCTGCGATTTGTTTTTCGAGATCCTTCTTGATGCCTTTGATCTCAGCCAATTGTTTTTGGAGACTCTTCACAGTCAAGTTTTCTTTTTTCAAGGCTTTGATCTCAGATTCTTTACTAGCAAGTGTCTTATTCGCACTATTTAAAAATTTATCCAATTCTGTGTTTTTACCCATTAGAGAAGACATCTCTCCTTTGAGCTTATGAATCTCTTTGTTGATGGATAGTTTCTCTGAGAGCAAAGATTCGGATTTCAATCTTTCGGTATCTAGGTCACTCTTCAGTGAAGCATTGGAACTCTTGTACATCACTACGCCTATCAGTGACATAAACAACAATATGGTAGCGACTACAGCAATGGCGGATTCTTTTCTAATGTTCGTTTTCATGACTTTGTTATTAATATTTAAGTAAAAGTGTAGTCACGAAATAAAGACGGAATGAAGCGGAGATTAAAATGTGATTAAGATATTAAGATTAGATTCTAGACGCTAGATTTTTAGACCCTAGACATCAAAACCTATCGTTTATTCTCCAGAATCGAAGAAAATGGTGAAAGTAGTGCCCTGACCCAATACTGACTCTACCTCTATCCTACCCTTGTGGAGTTGAATGATTCGATCGACCAATGATAGCCCAATCCCGTGGCCTTTGTAGGTGATCGCTCTTTTGCTGCGGTAGAATGGCTCGAAGACATGCTTGAGTTCGTTGCTGTCTATCCCGATGCCTTGGTCATTGAATCTCAAGAGAAGCAAATCTCCATCCTTTTCTATGCTGATAGCTACACGATGGGTTGGTGAGTATTTGCAACCATTGTCCATCAAGTTGATGATGGCAGTTTTGAGCAGTTGCTCGTTGCCTAGGATTGTCAATTGACTTTCGTCATCCAGATCAGCATCCAATGACACATCTACCTGATAGGTTGTGTTTCGTTTGATCAACTCACTCCTCACTTGCCAGACTATATCGTCTATCCTGAGGGGCTTCAACTCCACCTCCTGAGACTCCGAACTGGTCTGAGCCAGCAAGAGCAGACGGTTGGATATATTGTTGAGGTTCTTCATGTCCTCCAGTGCGGACTGGATGGATTGTAGGTATTCTTCATTACTTCGCGATTTGAGCAGAGTTACCTCCAATTGTCCCGTGATGGCAGTCAGTGGCGTCCTCAATTCATGAGAAGCGTTGGCGATGAAATTCTTCTGCACCTTGAATGCTGTCTCCAGTCGATCCAGCATTTTATTAAAGGTATTCGCCAGTTGTGCAATTTCATCCTTGCCATTACCTTCCTCGACTCGCAGGTTGAGACTGGTGATGGTGATGTCGTTGACCTGCTCTATGACACGAGAGATAGGTTTCAACACCCTACCAGAAAAAACCCATCCCGAGATGAATACCAGTACTATACTCATCCCAAACACCACCAAAAGGACTATTTGTAAATTTTTAAGTTTTTTTAATCCATAAATATCTACAGCAGCTGCAAAAACCACAAAACGATCATATTGATCTGAAAAAAGGAATCCAAGTACTTCGTATTGTCCCTTTGAAAATCGAATTTCTTCATTAAGACGAATTTCATCCAACATCTCTGGAGTAATGCCCAATAGATCCTCGTCATCCGAACTATAGAGTTTTTCATTTTGATAATTGAATATTATAATCTTTTCTTCTGGCAGATTGACAGGATTATCAAACTCTATTTTTCGTAGGAGATTAGCATCTACTTCTTCTACCTCTATCAGCAGCTTGGCGATATTGGTGCCTTTGTTGAGAAGCCTGGTATAAAAATCGTCTCGTCGGTAGTCTGCTGAGAAAAAGTAAATAGAAATAGATGAGAGCGACAGAATGATCGCTACAACTAGGATAAAGAGATAAGTCAATCTATTTCTGATCTGCATGACTACTCTGTGTCAAAAATGTAGCCACTGCCGATGCGTGTATGAATCAGCTTCATCGGAAAGTCCTTATCTATCTTTTTGCGCAAGATGTTAACATATACATCGACCACATTGGTGCCTGTATCAAAATTGAGATCCCAGACCTTGACAGTGATATCACCACGAGAAACCACCCTACCCTTATTGCGCATGAAGTACTCCAAGAGACTAAATTCCTTGGCTGTAAGTTCTATGATTTTCCCTGCTCTGACTGCCTGCTTCTTATCCAAATCAAGCTCCAAATCTGCAACCTTGAGTTTGTTGCTGCTATGAACCAATCCTGCACTTCGTTTAGTCAGTGCACGAATTCTAGCCAGCAATTCAGCAAACTCGAAAGGCTTGACCAAATAATCATCAGCTCCCGCATCAAATCCAAAAACTTTATCTTCAGTAGTTCCCAAAGCGGTCAGCATCAGTATAGGCACATCGTCTTTGACTTCTTTGATTTGCTTACAAAGCTCTATGCCGTTGATATAGGGAATGATAATGTCCAGCAAAATGATATCATAGTGATTTTTGGTCGCGAACTTGAGTCCCATCTGACCATCATACACCACCTCCACCTCATAGTCCTGCTCTGCCAATCCTTGCTTCAGGAATGCCGCCACCTTGGGTTCATCTTCTACAACTAGGATTTTCATGGATTGTCTGCCAAAACGAAAATATAGATGCTTTGTTCGGTAATATTGATGCAGATTCCAATTATTTCAAATAACTAGATGACATCAATAAATCCTATCTTATACCAACCTCTTCAGCATTTTGATCTGACCATAATGCATACTTTCATGTAGGTTGTTGAAACGGATAGCATCTTCTATCGTGTTGAGAATTACGCCATAGCTGGTTTGGAAAGTCTCGTAATCACCGAATATTTGTTGCGAATAATCCTGCTCGATCTGAGAGACCGACGGAATCAATTGGTTTTTGGCAAACTCTATCATTTGGTAATTAATTTCTTCAGAAGGGATAGTACCTTTCCTATACGACTCTATGATGCCTGTGTCTATTTTGCATGCCGTATTGCTCTTCATATAGAGCAGTACTTGAGGTGTGACAATGACATGAATGGCATTCCATAGGATGTTGTTGTTAAACCCCTTGGGAATACTACAAAGTTGCGCTGGCGTACAAGCCTCCATCTCTTTGAGAATATTTGCCCTTGTGGCAGTCAATAAGGTGAATTGTTCTTTCATACAGTGTAGATTAAATACCTATTTCATACGTAGCTCGGTAAACAAAGATCAGAAATAAACCTACTTTGTCCTATCCATGTAAAGCTTGAAGTCCTTGCATTGCAATTCCATGGGAGTAACTGTGCCATAGAAAGTAGTTTTTGGACCTATTACAGTCCCACCCAGTTTTGAAATGATTTCAACTGTGACATCTCTAGCCTCTATGATGACCTTGTCCACCCCTGACTCGAATACCTCAGTAAGAGAACGTATGATCAACTGCATCCCTACACCGCGCCCACGCAGTGAAGACGCTATGGCGAGCCGTCCCCAGTGCCATTCGGACGCTTCCTCCCATGCAGCAACTATGCCTACGATCCTATCATCCTCTTTAACACCCCACCACATTTGAAGATCATTTTTCAAGGGAATCAGTTCCTTTGGAATATGTTGCTCTTGATAGAATACCTCTTCCAAAAAACGAATAGCATGATCGTACCAAGACGGATCAAGACGTTCGATTAAAAAACATGGTGATTTTGATGTTTCGTTATCCAAGGCTCAAATTTTAAATTGATCAACCCACCTACCTCTTGAGATAGCAAGCTCACATTTGATGTATTTAAGTCCTTCGAAATCTGCCAGATACAGTACAAGACCTCAGTCCCCCACCATATATCCAAGATTAGCCATTTTGACAGACAGATGCAAATCAATACGTGTTCATTTACAATCCCTCCTCAGGTACACGACACCCCCTAGATAAGATTTTGTTCATCCTTCCAATTATTCCCTTCGATTCTATAATTTTGACCCTCATGAAAATAAGAAGCCTTTTCTCTTTGCTCATCATACTCGTGGTATCAACCACGGTGACAACAGCTCAAGACAGTCGCAAGACCTATGTCGGGGTAAAGGGCGGATACAATTTCTCACAAGTCAATTTATACCATTCATTTAATGGCTATGTGATGAAACAAGGCGTACAAACTGGATACCAGGGAGGAATAATCGTGATGAACTACCTGCGCAATCATATAGGAATCCAAGCCGAATTGAATTATACGCAGAAAGGATACATTCAAAAATTTGACAATGGACAACCTGATTACGAATCTCAATTCAATTATGTCGATCTCCCTTTCTTATTCAATCTACATACTGGCAAAAACAAACTCCATGTCTTCATCAATGCAGGTTGCTTCTTTGAGTACCTAATCAATGTGGAGTCGTCTAGCGAACCCAGCGATACGGGCGGATACGATTTTGACCCCTATGACAAAGATCGTGACCCTAACTTTGGTTATGGTTTTCGTGGAGGTGCTGGCGTATTTTATGACTCTAGGGTCGGCACTTTTATGTTGGAGGGTAGTTTCAACTACAGTCTTAGCAATTATCTTGACCCAGTTACCTTTGATAGCGGGGTGCCCACCTTGTCCAATCACTATCTCTTAGGTATCACAGTGGGCTATTTGATTTCCTTTGGGGAGTTAAAATAAGACAGTACATTATATAACACACAGGAAAAAACAACTGCCGAGAACCTCATGTTTTTTCTCAACTCCGCTTGCCTATTTTTTCGAAAAAAATTGATCAAAATTTTCGTCACTTCAGAAAAAAATAAAAAAAATCTCCATCCAGCGAAATAACACTTACGCCCTTCTATTTAAAAAAACATGCCAAAAATCAATTTTTTGACTGCTTATACAGATAACTGTACAGAATAACCACTGATTACCAGTCAATTATAATTTTATTCAAAATTTTGCAATTACGTAGAAATTTTGTTCATTCACACTTGGTTAACAATTAATTGGATAACCAATGATTGGTTTCTTGAAATCCAATCTTACATCACCAACCCAAATTTGTAGAGTTACAAACTTGAAAGTAGCTCAAAGTGCAACTCCCCTCATCGGGTGAGTTGAAAGCATGCATTGATTTGAAAGGATTATTGATGAAATGACTATTTACTAAATACTAAACCATGTATCTAAACTTGTATTTGACTTCCCTGTCTAAATGGGGATGTCAATTATTGATCGCCCTGCTATTGCTAGTAACTTTATCATGTTGCTCAGATGAAGAGCTACTATCCTCGGTGGATGAGCTTGCAGTGATCGAACCTGAATCAGCTATCCCCAGTACAGGTACAGTCTACTATATCAAAAATAGAAAGAGTGGCAAATATGTTGATGTGAAAGACTTCAACCATAGCAATGGCGGAATCATCCATCAGTGGAACTACACTGGCGCACTCAATCAACAGTGGGAGGCAATCTCAGTAGGTAGTAGTGAGTACCGATTAAAAAATATTGAAAGTGGCAAATCATTTGATATTGCTGGCAACAGCACAGCCAACAAAGCTTATCTACAGCAATACTCATATGGAGGTGCTTCCAACCAAAAATTCACCTTTACAAGCGCTGGGAGCGGATATTACATGATCAAGGCAGTGCATAGTGGCAAGGCGCTAGACGGCACAGGTCAAACTGTCAATGGCACGAGAATATGGCAGTGGACGTACAGTGCGAGCAACCAAAATCAACACTGGCTATTCGAAAGTGTGAATGAAGATACAGCTAATGGCTCAGTTTCATATAGCAACCCAGGAGACATCCCCAAATTCAAGGATGCCTTGAGCAAAGCCAAGCTGCAGTTACCCACCAGTACAACCGTGGCAACAGCCGCTCAACTCCTTGCTGGTTACTCATCTAGTTATTTCCAAGTAGCCAACAATGAAGACATTGCATTTTACCAAACGGGAGCTAGTAAACGAACTGAGTTACGCTTTGAAAACAATTTTGTAGTCACCAGTGGTAGCAGAACCGCTCATGCCAATTTAAAATTTGGCACTCAAGTAGGAGAAGAAGCAACATTTTTGCAAATACATGATGATGCAAACGCAGGCAACGGACCCAACAAACCGTTGCTTAGGATATACAGAAGTTTGTCAAGTGGACACATCCATGCAGCAGTCAAAACAGACGATGGAGGAGATGCTACGACACACTACGATTGTGGATCAGCACCCACAGGATATTTTGACTGTGACATCACCCTCAGCGGTGGTACGATGACAATCAAAATCAATGGGGTAACCAAAGTAACAAAGTCTGTGACTTACTGGGATTACCCTAGCTATTGGAAAGCAGGTGTGTACAATCAGTATGCAGGTGGCACCACTACCTATTTTAATGAACTGACTTGGAATTGATAATTATCAACCACCAACCATCCCAGTCCTCAACAACGAAGCAATAATTATGAATACTAATACCGGTTGTCTGGTAGCCATTTAGGCTTTTAGATGACCAAAGACTAAATAAATTTTTTACTAAACTAAATTACTATGTACAATTATTACAAAGCTACGAAAGGGCTCAAGGGGCTCTTCGTGCTCGCGCTAGCCACATTACTCATCTATGGATGTAATGATGAACTCGTTCTACCATCAGAGGAATTGTCAACAATCGTTGACGAAGAATCAGCCGTCCCGACAGCAGGAACAACCTACTACCTCAAAAGCAGAAAAAGTGGTCGGTATGCTGATGTAAAAGATTTCAGCCATAGCAATGGCGGTATCATCCATCAGTGGAACTACACCGGAGCACTCAATCAACAGTGGGAAGTACTCTCTGTAGGCAGCGGCCAATTCAGATTGAAAAGTGTAGAAAGTGGCAAATCATTTGATATCGCTGGAAGCAGTACTGCCAACAAAGCTTACTTGCAACAGTGGGCATACGGTGGAGCTTCTAACCAAAAATTCACCTTTACCAGTGCTGGAAGTGGCTACTACATGATCAAAGCCGTGCATAGTGGCAAAGCACTAGACGGTACAGGTCAAACTGCCAATGGCACAAGAATCTGGCAATGGACATACAATTCAGGCAACCAAAACCAGCATTGGTTGTTTGAAGAAGTAGGTGGCAGCACTGGCGGTGGTGGAGGATCTTCAGGGTCTTCTTATCCAGGAGCTTTGCTAGGACTTACTACAAGCAACTGGAAACTAAACTGTTTCACAGGAAGCCCTTCTAGCTCTACATACAGAGACGACGTTCTGGATTACACAGGTAAGACTTTCTCTAACTACTCTGATGCCAACTACTTCTACGTAGATGGAGACTATGCAGTGTTCAGAGTGTACAGAGGTCAGCCAGGTTCTAGTAATTCAGGCAACCCAAGAGTAGAGTTGAGAGAAATGAAAAATGGCAATGAAGCAGCTTGGTCTGGATCAAGTGGAAACAATACCATGACATGGGTAGCTAGAATAGATCAACTTGGCAAGAGTGCTAGTGGAAATGACGGTGTGACTTGTTTCGGTCAGATTCATGGTGATGGTGACACTGTGGATGATGTGATCAGAGTTCAGTTCCTTGGTTCTGTCAACCAAAGCTCTGGTGCTGTAAAGTTGAAAATCAGTGGTTATGTAACAGAAGAACTCCAAGGTGGTAGCAAGACCTACACTGGCTATTCATTGGATACAGATTATACTTTCAAATTGACTTATAACAGTAGCACTGTTAAGTTTTACGTGAATGGTTCTCAAGTATTCAGCCAATCAATGAGCGGCGAAGATACCTCTAACAACTACTTCAAAGTAGGTAACTATATGCAATCTGTACAAGGCGCAAGCTACGATGGATCACATGCAATTGTGAAAATCAAAAGCCTAAGCTTTACACATTAATTGAATGGCCAAAAGCCAAAAAGCATGATTATGGGCACCACACACATGTGTGGTGCTTTTTCGATACTTAGAAATACCAGCTATTTTTAGACTCCAAATTCACTATTACTAAATTACTGACATGAATTTTAGCTCCCTCATATCATTGTTGATACTACTTTCTTTCATTATTTGTTCCTGCCAAGATATCACAAAGACCAAATCAGGAATTGAAGTGACTTATATAGAAAGAGGTCAAGAATCTCTGTTACCCGATAGTTGTGTGCTATTTCTTAATATTCAATACGTCGATGACAATGGAAAAGAACTGTTTAGTTCACAAGCAGATGGTCGTCCGTTGGCTTTACCTTACAGAGCTGCCACTTGGGGCATATCTGCCCCTCATGCGGGTCCTTTTTATGAGGTCTTGGCTACATGCAAGATTCAAGACAGCATACAATTTACATTGACAGCTGAGCAATTGTATATCAAAACATTCAACCTAGATGAAGTTCCCAAAGAACTCTCCCTTTCGGACTCATCCAAAATCAATTTTTTCATAGCTGTAGATAGTCAAATGACAGAAACCAATTTCAGACAATTTACTGAACAAAAGGCATTGCGGGATCAGGCCAAATTCCAAAAAGAAGAAGACGAACGAAAAATACTACAAGACAGCTTGATCCGTCAATACCTAGAGGAACAAGGCATCAATGCTACGAGAACAGAGAGTGGTCTATGGTATGTCATCAAAGAACAAGGTACTGGTGCTAAACCAGTAGAAAACGATCTAATAACTATCCATTATAGAGGCTCTCTCCTAGACGGCACCATGTTCGACTCTTCGTATGAAAAAGGAGAACCTGTCCGATTTGCATTTGGTGTGAGAGACGTACTCAAAGGATGGGACGAAGGGTTCGAGCTTTTAAACCTAGGAGGCAAGGCCATGTTTATCCTCCCAAGTCATCTAGCCAATGGCTCTTACTCCGATGGTCCTATCAAACCATATTCGATTTTGAGATATGATGTTGAACTCCTCGAAATCACAAAAAGAGATTGATAGCCCCACAAAACTGTCTCAACTCGTGCTATCTTAGGCATGTTGCGTTGTTTTACCCATTGATACAATAGATTTATGAGATTCATTTTACTCCCTTCACTCCTTATGAGTATATCCTGTTTGATGTTTTCGTGCAATCAGACTGCTGCTCCGAGTAAAGACCTGATTTATATCAAACATGGCGAGACCTCTCTGGTAGATAGCAGTATGCTTGTCATGAATTTTTTATACAAGGATGAAAATGGCAACCATCTCACAGACTCTGCAACGAGAGCATTGCCATTGCATATGCCTTATATCAAAGCATTGTGGGATACCTTGGGTATCTTCTATACCACATTGGGCAAATGCAACATTGGAGATAGTGTGCATTTTACCTTATCAGCAAAACAGCTGTATATAGAAACCTTTGGCGAAACAGAAATCCCTGCTGAATTAAAGTTATCCAAGCAGTCACCTGTCAATTTTTATGTTGGGTTTACTAGCCAGATGAGCTTAGATGATTTTTATCATCAACAAGACTCTATGGAAAACAAACGCTACCAGGACTATATCAACGATACTGAAAAAAGAAATATAGCACAAGGACTCACTATAGATCAATACCTCG
This sequence comes from Reichenbachiella agarivorans, assembly GCF_025502585.1. Lineage (NCBI taxonomy): Bacteria > Pseudomonadati > Bacteroidota > Cytophagia > Cytophagales > Reichenbachiellaceae > Reichenbachiella > Reichenbachiella agarivorans. Next base: position 176,494 of record NZ_CP106679.1, read on the forward strand.
ATAAACAAGGGTTAAAAGCCAACAAAACAGAAAGCGGATTGAGATATGTCATTACACAGGAGGGAATGGGAGACATCCCCAAACAAGGTGACAGAGTAAGGATTCATTTTCATGGCACACTTTTAAACGGTGATGTATTCGGATCTTCTTATGACTCGGGTGAGTCTCCTTATGAATTTGAACTAGGCAGAGGTGAAGTCATTGCTGCATGGGAAGAAGCCGTCTCGCTCTTCAAGGCTGGCACCAAAGCAACCTTACTCGTCCCCAGTGACTTGGGATTCGGATATGCGAATCGCTACGACATCCCAGGTAGCTCTATCCTAAGGTACGATATAGAAATAATATCCGTAGAAAGCGCTAAATAAACTTAATACCTCCATAGTCAATGCAATGACCAATCCTTCATATAGCTATCGATGTACTCAAATGCTCTCTGATCCATCCAACTGTAGTTTTTTCCTCTCAGTCGAAAACCTACATGTCCACCACACTTAGGAGTCTCTAGTGTGAGAAATTTACTCTCTTGGCATATCGTGTACGGATAACAAGGCCCTCCCAGCAAGGGGTCGTTGATCGCATTGACTATCAAAGACGGAACCTTGATACTGTGATAATGTAGGTCAGAACTAGCCGATTCATAAAAGTGTCTCGCTGAGCGAAAACCATGAATGGGAGCTGTGTACTTCTCATCAAACACACTAAACGAATGGATCTCATCTATACCCGTGATGTCAATCAGGTCTGGAAACTGCTCATGCTTTCGTTTGACTTTCTCAATCAGTTTTTTGAGAAACCGCTTTCTGTAGAAGATATTTCCTCGAAAAGTCAATTGATGTGCACTGTTCCAAAGGTTGCAAGGGACTGAAAATACGGCTGCCGCCACGACATGTTTGGGTACACTCGCGCCATATTCTCCGAGGTATTTCAAGGTAGTGCTCCCTCCCATCGAATACCCCACCAACCCTATCCTCTTGTACCGTCGTGTATTTACTGCATAATTCACGACCGTCTCAAAATCGTCTGTCACTCCATGGTGATACAGCCTCAAGTTGAGATTCATCTCCTGACCACACGACCGATAGTTCCACGCCAACACATCATAGCCTCGCTGATGAAAATACCTCGCACAGCTTTTGATATAGTGACGCTCTGTACTACCCTCCAATCCATGAGAAATAATGACCAGTTTGTTGAACTGCCCTTGCAGCCAATCTAAATCCAGAAAATCGTTGTCTGGTGTATTGATCCGCTCTCTCGTAAAACGCACATCCTTAATCTCCCTAAATAAACTTGGGAAAATCGTCTCCAGGTGTCCACTTCTCAAGGGAGAAAGAAAATTTCCATAAGTTGACTTATCAATTACAGGCATGATCGATTAGACATTTTTTTGTGCAACACTTATTTTAAGAAAGAAAACTAAAGACCGAATTCTACTCATTACCAATACATTAACTCATACATTTTCAACTTTCCAATCCCAAATCCAACTAAACAGGTTAAAAAAAATCTCCAATGTTCCTTTTCTTCTTGATCGTGATCTATTTTTGGAAGCTCAAAATAAGAAAAATATGGCTGAATACGTATTAGGAATTGATATTGGAGGGACTAATACCAAATATGGTCTCGTTGATCAAGAAGGTAACGTGACAAACGAAGGCTCATTCCCAACTCAGGCTGACGCTGATATCAATGCATTTTTGACTCTATTGCACAGCCATGTTCATGAATTGATTGAAAACAACCAGGTCATAGGTGCGGGAGTGGGTGCTCCCAATGGCAACTATTACCGAGGTACGATTGAACACGCTCCGAACTTGAATTGGGGCGAGATCGTAGAGTTCAGAGAGCTCTTTGAAAATAAATTTAAAATCAAAGTTGCACTGACCAATGATGCCAATGCAGCCGCACTCGGCGAGATGCTTTTTGGTGGAGCCAAAGGCATGAAGGACTTTGTGGTCTTTACTTTAGGTACGGGCTTAGGTAGTGGTATCGTTGTAGATGGCAAATTGGTCTATGGCTACTCTGGCATGGCTGGTGAAATCGGTCACGTGAGTGTGAACCCTGACGGTCGTCATTGTGCCTGTGGTCGCAAAGGCTGTCTAGAAACCTACGTATCTGCTACAGGCATCAAAAGAACCGTATCCAAATTGATGGCGGATTACACTCGCCCGAGTGTACTCAGAGACATTCCCTACAACCAAATAGATGGCAAAGTCATCACCGATGCAGCCAAAAATCATGATTTCATCGCCATCAAAGCATTTGAGTATACTGGTAAAATACTAGGTCAAAAACTGGCTGATACTGTGTTGCACACGAGTCCTAAGACTATCTTCCTTTTTGGGGGATTGGTCAAAGCTGGGGACTATCTCCTAGAACCCGCCAAGCACTACATGGAGGAAAAAATGTTCAAACCATTTAAGAATCAAGTAGACCTCAGAGCCTCCTCATTGATGGATAAAAATGCGGCAGTCTTGGGCGCAGCAGCACTAGGTTGGACTGAGTTCTCCAAAGACAAGGAGGCGATGAATGTATAACCACAGTATTTCATCAACCTAGAATCATGAGCAAGCACAACGTAACAATTGAATACTGCAAAATGTGCAGATGGATGATGCGTGCTAGCTGGATGGCACAAGAGCTCTTGATTACATTTGATGAAGAATTGGATGAGGTGACCCTCCGACAAGGTACGGGTGGCATCTACAATGTCTACGTCAACGACAAGCTCATCTTCTCTCGCAAGGAACAAGGGCGATTCCCCGAAATCACCGAGCTCAAACAGCTCGTACGAGACCATATTGCTCCCGACAAGAGTCTAGGTCACAGTGACAAAGGTTAAATCCAACTGTCAATTTAGCAGCAACAGGATACGTGTATTCAATCCTGTCGTCTGTCTTGTGACTGCTAAGTGAATCGTTTCTACGTACCGAAAGTTCAAACTCACATTGGCAAAATCTGTTGGCCACCAGTTCAACCCTACTTCCATTTGTCTGTAGTCTCTTTTTGACAGATCATTGATAAAAAATGAATAGTCATGACTACCAATTCGAGAAAACCTTGTAGACCGAGAATCTCACCTTGTCATACTGAGGTTCACAACTTGTCACCCTAAGGTACTCGAAGGGCTACAAGCAACACCGAGGCATCAGCACAGCCTATCTGATGGTTCGAGCCCCTCACCAAGACGGAGAGATTGCAATGCAGCCCTGATCAATTAATCTTTTGCTTAGATTAGAGAATTAAAACATCTTAATCGATGTTGTCTGGTTGGTAATCAAAACTCTCCACTCGCACCACCTCCACCAAAGGTGCCACCTTGGCCGCTGAAACCATCATCTTGGATCTGGTGTCCTCCCAAAGTTTGGGACGCAATGAAAGCAGTCATATCTGAATTCTCCCATTTGCTCTGAACCAGTGGTTCTCTGGTGAAACCCTTGCGGTCAATTTTGAGGTAATTCATCACCCCAATAGCCGCTAAAATCATGACAGCACCAGCTATGGTAACAGTCACTTCTGGATAATCCAAACCGTAGTAATATTTGATCGTGATCACAGAAAGGGTCAAAGTCAACAGACTTACCCGAATGAATAGAATTTCCTTCTTGACAATCCCCCAAACCAAATAACCAACAGGTATCAAAAAAGTAAAAGCATAAAACAGAAAGGCAAAGGGTATGTCGCCCCCTTCTGACACCTCTACGCCCAACATACCTACACTCATTTCTCGCACCACAAAGTAGTTGCCTCCCAAATAAATCAGCATCAAAGCCATCGTATCGAAAATGATGAAATGATCCTCCCATATCAACCCATCCACCACCTTTTGCAATCGCTGACTGAGAAAGAACAAGCCTGCAAAAACAATCATCACTAGGAAAGGAAGGAAGGCGATCACGGATGTAAAAACATAAAACAGCAAGTACACAAAGCACAACACCGCAGCTCCCAACGCCAACAAATCCATGTAGCGGATGCTCGCCCCCACCAAAAACAAAAATGCCACAGCGATGTAAACCCACTCTGATTCCATGTCGAAACCCAATACGCCAAGAAACAAAAATGAACCACCTACATAATAGCCTGCCTCTGTGACACCAGACTTGTAATGATGGCTATCCTTGATCATTTTCAACTCCGTAAAAAGCAACGAAGCTATCCCTACCAACACCATCATCACTCGGATGCCAATCTCACTGTCTATCTCAAATGCAAAAGCAAAAGGTGTCAAAACAGTCGAAATCCCAATCAACGTCACTACAAACAGCAAAATCCGCATGATCACTGAGGGCGAATACAACTTTGTCTGATATTGCTCACGTATCACTGACCATTGTTCCTCATTGATCCATCCCTGCTTATACCATGTTTTTATTTTGGAGAGCGAAAGCTTCTTTCTTACCTCCTCTAGGTCGTATGCCACCATATCAGTTGTCGTCAGAAAAATGCGTTCTATTCTTGACCAAAAGAATCACTCCAGCAATACAACTCGCAGGAAAATAGAAGAATCCAAATTCCCATATTTCTTCTCCTGCCGTAAAAATCAGGAAGCTCAATGCGATGTATCCCACAAAACATGAATAGAGAAAAAACAAGAACACCCGTTGGTTCCAACTACGCCACGCCACCAATACAGTAAACACCAATAGCACAAATGCTACCCAAGCACTCTCAAACCAATCAAACATCATCGCCAACCCAGCAAAATAAATGAGCAGCAAAGCAAAATTGTGGTAGGTAAATATGAAGTGCTTTTTGATATCCATCTTCTCCATCACAATGCCCAACACCAACAAAAACAAGCCAAAATACAGCGCCAAAGTGTAGATTGAAATTGTATCCACCCATTCACCATTGACCCAATCTACTGGTGACACACTCAGTCCAAACACTGCCGCCCATGCTGTAATTGACAGAGACAAAACTATCTTGCTATCATAGCGATACGCCATATAGGCAAACAACAAACCACTGATGACAGAAGTCCATTTGAGTAGCAGCCACACCAAGTCAAAATACACTTGCACATAGGTAAACAGGGAAATAATCAACAAAGCAACGAGTACCAAGACATAGTCAAAATAGATATGTTCCACTTTCACTTCCCCCGAAAAATAGGGCCTGGCATGCTGGCGAATGTAATACCCACCAACACCAATCGCGACAGCCAACAAAAGCATCATAGCGTAGTGTCCAATCTCACCGACATTTTGATAGACGATGTAGCCCACCCCTCCAGTAAATAATAGAATCCCGAGATAAAGCACCAGCCGCAGTTCGTAGTACAATGAAACTAGTTTTTTGGAATGAATGGCTTCCAATGTCCGAAAAGGCTGTTCGTCAAGGAGTTTTTCTTCAAACAATTTTTGATGTAGGTTATCCATATAAGTCACCAATATAAGCAGAATTCATTATTTTAGATGACACGTTGTTTTTCATCATTCACCTAAAAACCTTCCATTATGAATCCAACTATCAAAAACATCCTTGCCATTATAGCAGGCGTCATGATCGGTAGTGCCGTCAATATGGGCATAGTCATGGCAAGTGGGGAGTTAATTCCGCCACCAGAAGGTGCTGACGTCACCACTATGGAAGGACTACAAGCCTCCATCCATCTTTTTGAGCCCAAGCATTTCATCATGCCCTTTTTAGCGCATGCCTTGGGGACATTGGCAGGTGCGGTCATTGCGGGTCTGATTGCCGCTAGTCACAAAATGAAATTCACACTCGCTATTGGGATATTCTTCTTATTTGGGGGGATCGCCAATGTATGGATGCTACCCACTCCTATTTGGTTTATTGTGTTGGATTTACTCATAGCCTATATCCCGATGGGGTATTTGGCTGGTGTTTGGACGAAGCAAAACAAAAAATTAATCTCTGAATAAAGGATGAAAATTCGTCAATTCGAATCAACTTTCAGCATGAGAATAAGTATGTACTGCCTTGTAATAGGAATCTACCTAGCAAGCTGCGGCCCAAAGGTCATTCACGAGTCAGACCAGTTGAAAATATCTACATTGACAGACAATACCCTCGTCCATGTCTCTTACTTGGAGACAGAGAGTTTTGGCAAAGTTGCCTGCAATGGACTCGTTTACATCCATGATGGAGAAGCTATCGTATTTGATACCCCTACCACAGATTCTGCCACGATGGAATTGATCAATTGGCTCCAAATCAAATCTGGTCTCAAGATTACTGGACTGGTGGTGAGCCATTTTCATGAGGACTGCCTCGGAGGTATTGACCGCTTTCATTTATCGAATATCTCTACCTATTCTACCTTCAAGACAATCTATAAAGCCATCGAGGCAGGCTACACTGCTCCGGCCAATGGATTTGACAACAACATCACCTTGCAACTGGGGGATAAGGAAATCATCAGTGAATTCATAGGTGAAGGACATACTACGGACAATATTGTAAGTTACATCCCTGCAGAAAGGGTACTTTTTGGCGGATGCCTCGTCAAAGAACTGAATGCGGGTGAAGGCTATGTCGATGATGGAAATGTGAGCGCTTGGTCGCAAACGGTCCAAGCCATCAAAGAAAAATACCCTGAAGCAAAACACATCGTCCCTGGGCATGGACAGGCAGGTGGACCAGAATTGTTGGACTACACGATAGAGCTTTTTAGTAAGTATCAGAAGTAAACAAACCTTCGTATTTTTATCCCAAACACCACAAACAAAAAGACCTATGAATACTCCCACAATCACTAGCGAATGGCTCAATGCTCATCTCAATGATCCCCACTTGGTCATCTTAGATGCGAGTCCCAAAAGCAACAAATCAGGATTGTCATCGGATTATATAGGTAAGTATATCCCCAACAGCTACTTGTTTGATTTGGCTGGACAATTTAGTGATCCGAGCAGCCCCCTACCCAACACGCTCCCTCAACCCGAAGCATTTGCACAGGCTGCACGCGAGCTAGGTATCTGCCAAGAGAGCAAAATAGTAGTCTATGACAACCTTGGCATCTATGCGAGTCCGAGAGTTTGGTGGATGTTCAAAACAATGGGTCATGCACATGTCTCGGTACTCGATGGCGGTCTTCCAGCTTGGATAGATGCAGGATATGAAACAGCAACTCAATTGACCTCACCCAAAAGCACAGGTGATTTTCAGGCAAGATTCAATCCCTCGGCAGTCAAATACACTGATGACATTTTGACCAACCTCGATGATCAAAGCACATGCGTCATAGATGCTCGGTCTGAGGGGAGGTTTTGTGGCACAGCACCCGAACCACGTGAGGGGCTCAGCAGTGGTCACATCCCTCATTCTATCAATATCCCCTTCGAAGCTGTGCTCCAAGATGGTCATTTCAAATCCCCAACCGAACTCAAAAAAGTCTTTGAGGAAGTGGGTAACAAGCCTCTGATCTTCTCTTGTGGGTCTGGGCTGACAGCCTGCATTGTCCTCTTGGCACATGAACTCATCGACCCTCGTCCTAAGTCAGTCTATGATGGGTCATGGACCGAATGGGCACTCTCAGGCAAGCTACCCATTGCAAAAAAGTGAAGTTGAACCTTCAAATTCACGATCACTGACCTTTGCATTAATTCACTGACATTCATTCTATTAAACCCTATTTTGGCTATCTTGTGCCATCAATAGTGTATAAAGTACCTACTATTGATTGCTTTTCAATCGGTTTTGGAGTCTGGTCATGGATCTAATCGACGACACTTATGGACATGGATGTCAAAACCTTGTTTCTGTTTTTCTCTGCAGGAAATTTCTTCACCCTACTTTTCCTGTCCGTTTACACCTTATTGTATAAGAACAAGGTCTCCATTCTACATTTGTTCATGTTGGCTAAGTTTTTTGGAGTCATCCAGTGGATACTTCTAGCCCTGCGAGGCAATATTTCTGATGGTTATTCAATCGTGATTGCCAACATACTGGTGCAATTCACCCTATACATTGAAATCTACTGCATTCGCTTTGCCAAGAAGCCGTTTGAAAAGATACACCTCCTAAAGTTCTGTTTCCTTCCATTGTTGACTTCAATTTTGTTTTACTCGTTTGCCTACAGTGCGGATCATATTAGGGTCATTGTTAGCTCTGCCCTTATTAGCTTATTTTTTCTAGGTGGAGCCATTGTGCTCATCATGGATCAAACCAAAGGAGGGACTCAAAAACTGATATCTTACTTTTTCCTTGTGCTGGCTTTATTATTTGCCTTTCGTGTACTATGGGCTTCCTCTGCAGACAATCAAGCAGCTCTATTTTCTAACAGCAGCATTCAGATCATCACCTATATGTCTATGTATTTGGTGTCTTTTCTGGTTTCAATCTCCCTGTTGCTGATACTCATGGAACAAGACCAAGAACGAATAGAAAGCGACAACCTTCAACTTCAAGAGTTGAATGCAAGCAAAGACAAATTCTATTCGATCATAGCGCACGACCTCAGAGCACCACTGAGCAACCTCTACCAGTTGGGAGAAGTATTGGATAACAACCGTGAGCAAATGAGTCCAAAACATGTGTCAGAAGTGACGCACAATCTCTACCAGAGTGGTAAACAAGCCTATCTCCTACTAGATAGCCTTTTGAACTGGGCCAATGCCAACTCTGGTGTCATGAAATACTCTCCTCAGCTGATCAACCTACACGAACTGGTGGATGACAGCATCTCTATCTACATGCAAAAAGCAGCAAGTAAAAAAATAGAACTGACCCAGAGTTTGCCTCATGAGTCGCTGGCATTTGCAGACATCAACATGACGCACACCATCCTCCGAAATCTCATCTCCAATGCCATGAAATTCACCCCTGGTGGTGGGAGCATCACGGTAGTCCCTGGCAATACCGATGATGACATGCTAGAAATAGGCATCCGTGATACAGGCATGGGCATGAGTGAATCCCAAGCCTCCAAAGCACTTGCCATGGACAACCACCTATCCACACCAGGAATTGACAATGAAACTGGTACAGGGATGGGACTCAAACTTTGCAAGGAGTTCATCGATAGAAACAAAGGCAAAATCTGGATTGAAAGCCAAATCAACCAAGGCACAACCGTTTGGTTTTCTCTGCCTAGGTTTCATTGACTGGGGTGTTTGCAGATTGTTTGGTCTTAGCATATTAGTTGACCGTCGACTAAAAAACAGCACACACCTCGTAACTTACAAAAAAGCTTGTGTGTCACAAACCTTGGGTAGGGCAGAAAATTAATCAAAAATGATCAATGTAAAATTGAGAATGTTAAAGTGAATTTCTCTCCCCGTAGGTCCTGTGATTCTACCACCACTCACAGTTGATTATCGACTGTAAACCGTCGACTAAAAATCACTACTTTTGCGCTTCTCAAATGAGCACCCCATGACAAAGCAAACGCCAGAGGCATCCAACAAACTGTCTCCAGATCAGATCGACCAGTGTATTTCTATTTTGGAAGCACTCAATGAGGATACCGATCAAATATTTGTCATCCCCAAAGAAAAACGTCAGGCCCTGCTCATAGCTGCTGGAAAATTGTCCCGACCGAGCAAAGAAGAACTTTTGATTCGCAAAAAAGGTGCTAAGAAAATCATCAAGAGCCAAGTCAAAATTCAAGACAAACAAGCACGAAACAATACCGGCATCCGCAGTGCCAGAGAAGCCAGCGTCTTTGTCGCGCCAACTATGATTGCACTGACGGGTGCAGAAGCCGATAAAGAAGTAGAACTCAACTCACCGCGGAGCTGCTATGTCTGCAAACAGGTGTACAACCGACTCCACCACTTCTACGATACCATGTGCAAGGAATGCGGTGACTTCAACTATGCCAAGAGATTTCAAACGGCAGACCTCAGCGGTCAAGTAGCCTTGGTGACTGGATCTCGCCTCAAAATTGGTTACCATATTACACTGATGATGCTCCGTGCTGGTGCTACCGTGATTGCCACGACTCGTTTTCCGGTGGATTCTGCCTTGCGCTTCGCCAAAGAATCCGATTTCCCCGAATGGGGTCATCGACTCAAAATCCACGGGCTAGATCTGCGACACATCCCTAGTGTTGAGATATTTTGCAACTTCATCGAGCAGCGCTATGATCGCCTCGATGTATTGATCAACAATGCCGCACAGACTGTCCGACGTCCTGCTGGGTTCTATCAACACCTGATGCCCAACGAAGGACGAACTGTTAGCGAGTTGCCAGCATTTGCACAGGAGCTCTTGGCGGATCATGAAGCCTGTCTCCATGAGTTGAGAGAACTCAGTGCGGGATTTGCAGAAGGTCAGGGCAAAAACCTGCCCGTCACTTGGCATGGCAAACAACTGGGCATAGGCTTGAGTGCCTCTGCACAATTGTCACAGATCCCCTACAGCATCGACAATTCACTCACTGCAGCGGAAGTCTTCCCTGATGGACAACTGGATGCAGACTTGCAGCAGGTGGATTTGAGAAAAACCAACAGCTGGAGACTGAAGTTGGGCGAAATCCCAACCAACGAAATGCTGGAAGTACAACTGGTCAACTCTGTTGCCCCCTTCGTACTCTGCAACCGCCTGGTCAATCTCATGAAAAAAGAAGACACGGGCATGAAACATATCATCAACGTATCGGCGATGGAAGGAAAATTCCACCAGTTTCACAAAGAGGACCGTCATCCACACACCAACATGGCCAAGGCTGCACTCAACATGATGACCCTCACTGCTGCATCAGACTTTGCCAAATACGGCATCTACACCAATGCCGTAGATACAGGCTGGGTGACAGACGAAGATCCTGCAGAACTGGCACGACGCAAAGAAGAACTGCATGACTTTCAGCCACCATTAGACATCGTAGATGGAGCAGCTCGTGTGATGGATCCTCTATTCGACGGCATCAATACTGGTAAACACTGGTGTGGGAAGTTCCTGAAGGATTATAAGCCTACGTCGTGGTAGGATAATTTGTACTGATCTCATGATTCGTAGAATACACGCATATTTGTAGTATGTCACTCCGCATCATCCAAACCACCCAGACAGCCAGCGAAGAAATAAATAATTTCCTCTCCAAAAACCTGATTGGCACACCCCAGCAGTCTCCAGTATATCAACAGCTCTCAACCCGTCAAAAACTAGCACATATCCCCAAAGCACATTTTGCTACTTTATGGAAGGCTGAGCAACTGCTCAGTACTTGTTGTTTCTGTGAGCGTGAAGCAATTTTGGAGGAGCAAGCTATCAAAAGTTACTATGTCCGTTACTTTTCACTTCTTGATCAATTCCGAATCCAACGCAGAAAAACAAATACCCCACGCAGCAAAAACAGTCTGATCAAATCAGAAATTCACGAGATGCTGACTGGGACAGGGCTAGGAAGTGTGCCTGGAGAAAGCAACATCTTCTACGCCTACGTCGATCCCAACAATGCACGGTCTGCCCTGCTCTGTGAGGAATTTGGTTTCCAACCAATCCGTCAATTCACCACACATATCATTGGCAGAGTCTTTCCCAAAAAGAGAGTAGATTTCAAGCAAGTAAGTACAAAAGAGGATCATATTGTCATCCGACAACTCCTGAAAAAACAATATGCAGATTACTCATTCTACACCGAAGAGAATCTCTTCTACCAGGACAATTACTTTGTAATCAAGTCCCAGAATGGTGAAATTCTAGCGGGCATCCAAGCCAACCCAGAAAAATGGAAAATTCATAGTTTGCCAGGTATCAGTGGTCGTTTTCTTCTCAATTTCTTAGGGCGATTACCAATTTTTCGCAGGTTGATCCAAGCCAACTATGCTTTCCTCGCATTCGATTATGTGTATGCAAAACACGGGCACGAAGATTTGATCATTCAATTGATCGAATCACTATTGGTGCACTTCCAGGTGTACAGCGCAATGATTTTGAGTGATGATCAGTCTCCTTTGACCAGTTTGATTTCTACCATAGACCATGGGCTAATTGGTCAAATGAAGAAGCCTGTTTCTATCTCCGTGATAATCAAGGACAACAATCTAGAAGCTTCTAGGCTGAAATACTTAAAAAAACATCCCGTATTTCTCTCTTCTTTTGATACTACTTGAAGTATTTGTACTGATATTTTACCGTGACTGCTATATTTGCCATTCTTTAGTGCCTATGTATAGAATATGAGATTAAGTTCCCTAGCCAGAAAAATAAAAGTTACACCCACTCAGTTGTCCAACTTCCTGTTGAGCGAAGGTATTGAGTTGCCACAAAATACCCACACCAAACTATCAGAAGAAACGATCGAACTGACACTAAAAGCGCATGGCTACACGGCGGCAGACCTCATTGAAACTGAATCCATCCCAGAACCCACGCCAGCAAGTAGTCCTGCTGCAGTAGAGACGATTGAGCATGAAGTAATTGAAGAAGAAATTGCTCCAGTCATAGATGAAATAACAGAACCTACCGTCACCGAAGAAATAGAACCCTCAGCTACAGAAGCAACCCTAGATGAGGAAACAGGCACCGAGGAAAAGGTCTTGGCTCAAGTCGAGAAAGAAACAAGTCCAAACGATGGCGTTCAGGAAACAGAAGAGATTGGAACAGAAACAACCCAGACCAAAGACTATGAACCAATCGAAGCTGAAGACGGCACCCTCATCGAGGCATGGACTGAACTCGCCGCTAGAGATGAGTCTGTAGAGATTATCAAGGCTCGCAAAGCTGAAGCACTGCAGGGACTTACCATCAAAGGAAAAATTGATCTCCCTGAACCAAAAAGTAAGGAAACCAAAAAAGAAATTGCGCAGGACGAAAAACCACTCGATCCCAACAAGATCATCTATACCAGCGGTCCTAAAAGAGAAAGAAGCAAAAGACCATCCCACAAAAACCCACGTAACAGACCGCAATCCAACCTCAATCCAGTAGAAGCAGAAAGGATCAGAAAGCAGAAAGAAGAGAAAAGAAGACAAGAGCAAAAGCTGAAAAAAGAAAAAAAAGCACGTGCTGAGTTCTATCTTTCTCAAGTAAAAGCTACTACACAAACCCAACCTCTAAAAAAGAAAAAAAGCAAAAACAAAACAGTCAAGAAAGAGAAAATAGAAGGAAACGTAATCCAAAAATTCTGGAAATGGCTGAATACCTGATGAATGCCAGTTACTCGTTGATCTGACCTATAAAAGCGAAAAACATCGTCTAGGTAGAGTACCTATTTTGGCATTGTTTTTTCTTAATGGCTGTCCGAGAACTGTAATAAGAACGAAAAAAATTGTATTAAACGACTCATGTTAAAGATTAGATTACTCTTATTCATCAACCTGTGTATTTATTCCTACCTATCATTTAGTCAATCCAATGACAGCAGCAAGCTCATCATTGCCAACAACTTTATCCAAGCACAGCGAGGAGAAACCATTGAGTTTCTAGTTGGCACTGTACAACCAAGAGGTGAGATCAGACTGGCCAATGCCCCCAAAGGAGCATCACTTGATGACAACAGGAAATTTACCTGGGCCATACCTGAGTACTATTCCAAAGCCAACGCTATTCTCAATTTTTATCTCTTCATAGATGAAGTCATGGTCGATGCGCAATCGGTCTTTGTCATCATCCAGCAACCTACCCAAGAACCACAGATCGAGCTCAAGAGCAATGCAGTGCTGCAAAATGGAGTTTATCGGATCAACCCCACGACAGATTTCTTTTTGGAGGTCAATGCCACAAACGGCAACCCAAAAGATACCACTCAAGTAACCCTAGATTACTATTTCAACGAAAACAAAGACCTGAAAAAACTCAATAATGTAAAAATTGAGTTAGAAAAGAACAATCTCAAAATCCAATGGTCTCCCAATCAAGATCAGATCAAACACAAATACTATCGTATGACAGTGGTCGCTACGGATCATCATCATGTAAAGACAGAGCAAGTACTGGTTTTTGCACTGAGTAGTAACAATCATTTGCCCTATTTCAAATTCCCTGTACTAGATGAGTATTATATTTCGGATGGAGAAACACTATCTATTGACATGTCCGCCCAAGACATGGATCATGACTCACTGGTCTACAAACTAATCATCCCGAGCAAAATCGGCAACCCTAAATTGTCAGAAAAAGGGCTTTTCACATACAAACTCAATGCTGATGAACTACACAGACTCAGAAGCTACTTCCCTATGGAGGTCACTGTAGAAGTGTCCGAAAGAGGCCCTGAAAACCCGAATACGATCTCCAAAACTTTCTTGATCAGAAAAAGTATCAGGAATGAACCACCCAGAATCCTTAACCTCCAAAATGACAAAGTCTATGAAGGGATCGCTTTGGATAAAAAAGTGTTTATCCAGGATGGTAATGACCTGTTTTCGGACCTAGAAGTGGACATCATCGGTGCACCAGAAGGCATGGTTTGGGATTTTCAAAACAATCTTCTCTCCATAGATTGGACACCTGGTTTTGATGTAGTAGGAGTAGAAATGCAACCCAAAAAATTTGACATGCTCCTAGTCGTACGTGATCCTCATGGGTATGTGGATCAAAAAGCATTCACCATCACGGTAGAACATCGCGAAAACACCGCAGTAACCTACGAAACCTATTTGGAATACCGCGACGATGCTGTCCAACTCATTGAATTTCTCTCTCAAATCAACTCCCAAATGGAAGACAGAGAAAACAAAGTACAAAGCCTGAAAAAGGGACTTTCGGTCATGTCGATGTTCTTGGCAGTCTATACTGCCAGTGGCAATGTTTTTGATGATGGATCAACTGCCAAGCAACTGGTCCCCTTTGTCGGTATCATGGCTGCAGTCACCACAGGTATCAATGCCTTTGGATTCAATGATCTGCCCAAATTTGGTTCGATCCGAGAACAAACCTTTATACTACAACAAAAGTTGATGTACATCTTGGCAATCTTGAATGAATACAAAATCGAGTCTCCTAATAGCCCCAATCTGGAAAACAAAGAATTCAGAGACAATTTGGCCACCTATGAGCAATGGATGGTACAAGACAAACTCAACTTCAAAAGCTACTACAGCAAATACAAAAGTTTGAACTTTGTCAAAAAGAATACCCAACAAGCACGGCATAAGGCAGAAAAAAATGGCACTGAGCCTACAGGTCTGTTGTTTATCAATCTTAATGAAATATAGCAAATGCTAAAAATTGTTAAATAGCTAATTAACATTTGCCCTTGGAGTACCGATAATTATATTTGTCTACTTCTAAAAACTGCGGTTGCTTATGATATGGAACGGTACACTGGGTACCTTAGAAATAACCTTTATCCTGCTATTCGGGCTCTTTTATCTGCTCTACATAGCCAAAGCTATCAAGGCAGCCAAAGCCCTGAAAAGTAGCTACCGTCGTGTATTCTACAAGATTCTACTCAGAAGCATTTATTTTGGGTTATTCATCGTGGCACTGATGGGCCCTTCATTTGGGCAAACCAAGAAAGAAATCAAATCCATTGGAAAAGACATATTTATATGCATTGATTTATCCGAATCCATGAATGCCTTTGACATCCAGCCAACCCGTCTGGAAAAAATAAAATTCGAACTCAAAGAAATTGTAGAAGCCTTCAATAGTGATCGGATTGGATTGATCATGTTTTCCAACGAGGCATTTGTTCAATGTCCCCTCACCTATGACAAAAGTGCCTTGAGCCTGTTCATAGAAACCCTAAGCACCAATTTGGTTCCCAATTCAGGCACTGACTTTGGTCCTCCCTTAGAAATGGCCTTGGACAAGATTTCTGATGAAGAAAATTCCATTACCCGACAAAAATCAAAAATCATTATTCTTATCAGTGATGGGGAGGATTTTGGTGAAGACACTGAGTCCACTGCCAAAAAAGTAGAAGAAGAAGGCATTAAGCTTTTTACACTAGGAATCGGTACGGATTATGGAAGTAAGATTATGACCCGAAACGGATTCAAAAAGAATAAACAAGGACAGGAGGTAGTCTCCAAATTGAACTCTACCTCCCTCAGACAACTGGCCAAGACTACCAATGGAACCTATTTTGAAATCAACGACAAACAAAACGACGTAGAAAAATTGATCAATACCATCGGTGATATAGAAGGAGAATTGCGTGACACAGTACAAATGGATGTGTCTGCCAACAAATATTACTATTTTCTGGCCTTGGCCATTGTACTCCTCCTCTTTGATGTATTGGTCAAAACTAAAACCATGACGATATGAAAAGCTGGCTTTTGATCTTATTGGTAGCATGGAGTGTGGGAGGGAATGACACAGCCAAAATCAACAGTTTAAAGAAAGAAGCAGAAGCCGCCTACAAAAAAGGTAACTTCAAAGTTTCGGCCGAAAAATTCTCCTTCTTAGTGGATTCATTGCACATAGAAGACGAAAGTGCCAAACTCAACCTAGGACACAGTTATTTTCATCTGGGTCAAAACGAAAATGCCCAAGCACAATACCAAAAATTGACATTGTCTGCTAATCAGCAGTTTAAATCCATTGCCTATCAACAGCTGGGCGCCTTGTCCAACGACACAAAAACCCTAGAAAAAGCACTTTCATTTTTCAAATCAGCATTGAAGGCCAACCCTGCCAATGAGGACGCGAGGTACAACTATGAATTGATCAAGAAAAAACTCCAAGATCAAAAAGATCAAAACAAAGACGATCAGAATCAAGACGATCAAAATCAAGACGACAAACAGGATCAGGAAAAACAAGACCAAGAAAAACAAGATCAAAAAGGAGATAACAAAGATCAAAAAAACGAAGACGGAGAAAAAGACGAATCTGAAGATCAAGAAAAGCAAGATCAAAACAGCGAGCAAGACCCGAACAAAGACAAAAAAGACCCTAAAGAACAAGAACCACAAAACAAGGAAGGAAAAGAAGGGGAAAACGAAAAAGATCAGCAAAACCCTGAGCAACAAGAAGGAGAAGAGAACGACGAAAAGTCAGATCAACCGCCTCAACCGAGCACTGCTGACAAACTACAAGAGATGAATATCTCCGAAGAAAAGGCAAAAATGATCTTGGAAGCACTCAAAAATAGTGAAATACAATACATCCAACAAAACCAACGCAGAGCTACCAAAAAGCAAGAAAGTGGCAAGCCAGACTGGTAGGACTGTATAAAAACGCTGGTCTGGAGTATCGAGGCAATAGATATAAGCTGTATCCCCAACAAGCATACAGCTCCTGTATCCTCACACAAATCTGCGTATCATATATAAAGCAAAGCAGACTTTTCAACCATTCTCATGATGGATATTTCATTTGCGACATAGCTAGAGATGTCTGTCAGTGGAATCCAGGCCAATTGGTTGGACTCTTCGTTTTTGGTCAATTCGTCGGGAGTCAGAGTGACAAAGACAAAGCGCACATCATAGTGCTCATGTGCAGGTACTTCCTTTCGGGCGGGAATCGGATGGATATCCAAATCGAATATTCCATCATGTAGAAGTAATACATTCCTTAATCCTGTTTCTTCTTCTAGTTCCTTGCGGGCCACACGAACAACGTCTTCATCACCATCTGTATGTCCACCTGGCTGTAACCATCTATCCAGCTTCTTGTGATGCATGAGTACCACAGCATCTTTGGATGGATTTAACACCCAAGCAGAGGCGGTAATATGCCCAAACAACAAGCTTCGCTCAAAACAATCATCATAAGAAAGGAGGTCCAAAAACCTCCCTCTATATATCATCTCTTCTGGATACTTGGATTGATAATTTTCAATCTCTGATATGAGTGCTTGCCTATTCAATGATAGTGTTTACTTTGTTGGTTCTTCCTTCCATCAAGGGTGATGTCAATACCCCTGCTCCAATGTTACTCTTGTCACCATTGATTGCATGTACATAATACGCCTTCGCATCCAGTTTCTTAAAGACCACCAGTCCTTTCTCATCTGTTTTTTCTGTAGTAGTGACAGGATTGATTTCGGCTCTATAATCTTCTTTGGTGGCGTACAAGGTAACATTAGTTCCATTTGCAGGATTACCTAATTCATCCAATACGGTTATTTTAAGTGAAGTGGGCAGCAATCTGAGTTGCGCTGGCTGAAAAGAAGCTGACAACAACAATACTGCAATCCATAAAACAGTCTTTGAAAAATACTTTTCCATTGAAATTTTTGTTTGTTTCACCAAGTATTATTCATTTTTCATGCCAAAGTGTAAAAAACTGAAAAACAGCAAATTAACGCACTATCATCACCCCACCTCGCTGTTGAATCCGTCCTCTTTCGGGCTGTAGAGAGCTTTTGAAGCTCATGATGTAGGCATAAGTCCCCATCTGTAGAAGAATTCCACGATAATATCCGTCCCATCTAAAGTTGATATCTGTCGAGTAGTAAACCAATTCTCCCCATCTAGAATAGATTTTGATCTCAAAATCAGAGACATAATCATTAGGGTAAACAAAGAAGGTATTATTTGTTCCATTGGGAGCAAAGGCATTGGGCGCATGGATGATTGGCGCACAGTTGTCAAATACTTCTACTATATCCCTGATACAGGTAAATCCATTACCCAAAGTGACCTCATACACGCCTGCCTCACTGGTGATATATACCCTATCAGTACTCAAGACATCTGTATCGTTGACTATCGTCCAAGAATATGAAGTGAAAGAACCTGGATCCAAAGCGATTTGATTTTTGGTTGGATCTGGATCTTGGCTACAAAATGACGCACTGGGTGTCAGCAACAATTGATCTGCATCGATAGGCAACACTGTCACATTCATACTGGCATCTGCCTGACACACACTCAGGTTGGATGATACGTTGACAGCATAGTTACCACTTTCACCTATTGATATTTCGGCTCCTTTTTCATCCAACAGTTGCCCGTTGAGATCTGTCCAAGTAAAAGTCACATCTTCGGTAATATTGGCATAAGCTCTCAAAAACACCTCTGCATTGTCATCACAATTAGGGTCAGCTGCGATGAATACTGTCAATTCGTCAAACACATTGACAGCCCTGCTGACCGAGTTGACACATCCTGTCCCTTGATCTAACACCCTGACTTCATACGTTCCTGTAGCGATCACTGGAATTTGTGAAGTCAAGCTACCTGTATTCCAGACATAAGCAGGATTACCAACCAACGGGCTGGTGATATTGGCAAGCAAAGTCAGTCTACCATCACATTCATTGCCTCGCACGTCTATTTGAGCGGTAGGGAGCGCATTTTGTGTAACGATCACCTCCTGCGTATAATCACAAAAACCAGTACTGGATGCGGTCACAAAGTAACTACCAGCCGCACCAACCACGATGGAGTCTCCCTGTGCTGAGCCAATGATGTCAGTACCTGTCCATGAATACAACACTGGATCAGCAGGGTTAATTGTCACAGGCAGTATACCAACCTTACCTTCGTCTCCGCAGATAAACTGCGGATCCACCAAGAAGTCTGGCAAAGGATTTCCGTCCAATTGAATACCATCCAAAGTACCTGTACAAGTAATACCACCTGCCACTCCTTGTACCACCAATGAGTAAGTGCCTGAATCTAAATTTGTAATCGAAAACGCTCCAGCAATTAAGGTCGCATTGGATGCAAACACAGAATTGCCTCTTCCATCAAACAATTCATAATCCACTGTGGCAGATATGGGAGCATTGACCGTGATGTCCAACTGCCCATCTCCTGGACAGCCAGGGATTGGCGTAGCATTCAAAGTAAAAGTACCACCGTCTGCTACAGTCGCTACACGAGGCCTGTTACAACCACTTACAATATTGGTTACTGAAATGGTGTATCCTCCTCCACTCAAATTGCTGGCAATCTGCGTATCTCCTGAAGGTCCAGTAATAGCAGATGGTAAAACGGACACAGGGCCAGTCAGTCCATAGGTAAAACTCCCCGCATCCAGAATATTGATATTAATCGCTCCGTCTGTTGCCCCACAACCCGTAGTAGGTGTGGCATAAAAATCATAATTGGGGCTATTTTGGACAGTAATCTGAATATCATCCACGGTCACACAGTCAAAAATATCTACTACTTCCACCTCATAGACATATACGCCAGGCAAACTAGTATCGACAGTCTGACGGCTCAATGTATTGCCATTGGTCACACCTCCTAAACTCCATGTATATTGCGATCCAGGATTTCGAGCATTCAAGGGACCAAAAGCCACATCCTGACAAACCAATTGATCAGGCCCCAAATCGACGATCGGGCTGGTGTCATCTACAAATGACTCACGTGGTTCAGATTGACAACCAGTAGTACGATCTGTGATATAGACATTGATCACGCTTGCTTGTGATACAAGCACTTGTCTGGTAGAATCCCCAGTTGTCCAAGTATAGGATAAATTGCTATCCTCTGTAGGCCATGCTTCTAGCAAAACTGGGCCATTGCATAGAGTGACGGCATCTTGAACAGTAGGTGCATTTGGCAATGGGAATATTTCTACCGGTTCTAAAAACGTAGTATCCAATCCGCATCTATTTGTCACACGCAATGACACATTGTACACCCCGATCAAATTGTAGAGATGGGTTGTATCCTCGACATTGGCAAATGTGCCATCATCAAAAGTCCAGAAATAATTGTCAATGATAGATGTCCCCGAGCCATCAAAAATTACCTCTTGACCCAAACAAGCATTTTCATAGGCAATACCAGGATTCATGGCGGTCAATGGTACCGTCTGTACAAAATTGGGCAATCCCAACCTACTTGTCCTGCCCTGCAGATCAAACCCGTCTTCTATAAAACTAGCTCCCGCATCGTCATTTGCAGGGTTATTGATCGTACCTACAGTAGTCTGTCCATCAATTGCCATGTAGATAATCCCATCAGATCCTGTCTGCAAGGCGCCATACTGCAAGGTTGCATTTGACCCCATGACAAACTTACTTGCCATGATATCAGCCTCCGCAGTGGGTGCTTGAATACTATCTAGATCATATTGCAACAATTTAGAACCATTGGAGTTGGTACTGACATACAATTTCTCTGCTCCACCCGAAAATTCCACTCCGTATATCAAAGCAGGCAACGGCTCTTCAATATCTATTTTGGCAATTTGTTCTATCACCCCCAAACTATCAATTTCAAATAGCTCTATGTAGTTTTCATTGGTATCTTGGATCGCCATCGCTATGTAATTACCAGATTGGGCTACCTGTAGCTCTGCAGTAGCATTCTTTTCTTCATCTAGCCTCAAAACACTACCCGCTGAAGAGGTAATAGGATTTCCTATCCCTGCTCCTGTCAATGGATAGGATCTAAATTGGTTGTTGCCAAACTCGTGAGTAATCAACCATGTAACTCCTTGTCCAACTCCTAGTCCAGTCATTCGTTCAGTACTGTTTGTAAAGAAGGGCATATTCTTCTCTACCACTGCTCCTCTCATCAAATCTCGCTTCATATCCACCACTGAGTAGCGCATATTGTAACTATTGTCTCCATAGACAGGATCGGAAGTAAACACATAAAAGGTAGTCGTATCTCCCGGGAATGGTACAATCATCACACCTTGCATGGAAGTACTGTCTCCACCAATGTTGGTTCCATTGGGCATAATCTGATGCTCTTTGTTCCACACTGTCACTCCATTGGTATAAAACAAGAGTTCTCCATTCAAATCAGAGACAGATGATGCTCCTTGCGGAGAATTCATCAAATTAGCATCTGTGATGGCAGTGGTTCCATTGAGTCCTGACGGGTCATTGAAATCTATTCCTGCCATTTCCCCAAAATACCATTGGTTGCGAAACTGAGAGACGTCCTCATAGGTCACGACTTGTACATAGTCATAATTAAGACATCCCCCTGGTGTTTGAACCGCTACTGAAAATACACCTGTGGTGTCCACCTCGATGGTTTGGGTGGTTTCGCCTGTATTCCAGGCATAGGTCAATCCTCCTGCACCTGCATCATAGGTGAAAACTTCTCCAGGACAACGGACTGTATCCATGCCCAGATCTATCATCATGTCATTCTCATTGATTGTCACGATTCTGGTGTAGGTTTCTATCACATCATTGAGTGTCACCGTGAGTGTCACCGGAAATGTCCCTGCACCAGGAAAAGAATACACTGGCGCAGGACCCGTAAGTGAGTCTCCTGTACCAAAATCCCAAACATAACTCTCAGGCGTGGGTTCTACAGTAGAGAAAAACTTTGTGCTCTGGTTGGTACAGGTATCCATCATCACAAAAGCTACATTATCGAAGGTTTCGAAATGTGGCGCAGCAAAAGAAGGAAACTGACGCCCATTGACTCCTGAAGGATCAAAAGCCAAACTGTCATACCCAACATTGAAAGTCACACTGTCTGCGTGAAAAGTACTATCCGCCTCCAAAATCACCCCTATCTCTATGGCATCACCACTGGTTTGTTGATAGAGATGGTAAATATTCTGATCGGGTCCACGCTGCACACCGTAACTCCTGAAAACTGGCTGAAACAACAAAGAATTCACTGTTTCGAAAGGGTCGTTGAAATCGAACTGGTACAAATTGCCAAACTCCCCAGATCCTCCAAATCTAGAGATGTACAACTGATCTCCAGAAGCAGACCATTCCAAATCATATACAGCCTCTCCTGCCCCATCACTATTTCCTGAGTTGAGAATCGAACGATTGAAAGTTAATCCTCCTGTGGCAACATCAAAATCTAGTATGTAAACATTGCGATTGGCAGTCTTGGGAGCTACAGCCAAACGACCATTGATGGGATCAAAAGCAAAACTGGCTGCTTCATACGAAGGTTGCGGTACTGTACCGAGTGCAAAATTTGTAGTCACACCCAATCCTGTCGTACTGTTGAGTGCAGTCACCCGGTAATCAAACGAAACCCTGTTTTGGGTGATCAACCAGTAATTATCTATGTCTTGCTTGATGACTATCATCGCTTCAGATGGGTTGGTCAATCCAGTTGTCTGGTTGGCACTTACCAAATCTCCCAATGGAGGTTCGCCCACGATACCGTTGCCCATGAGGGTTCTATCTACAATAGTATATTGGATTTCATTCACACCTGTATTGCCAGAGTTGGTGAAAATGTAATATTGCCCCGTACTATATGGAAGTGGAAAAACTACGGCAGATCGATTGATCGCTGGGTTACCTGACAGCAGAGGGTTACCTAGCAAAGTCTGATGATTGGTATCATAGATTCTTTCACCATCCGTATAAAATAGCAAGTCTCCCGTCACAGGATTGGTGATCACAGCACCCCCACCGATACCGTATGGAGTGACCTGAATATCGTCCAGCTGTGCTCTCGCATCCGACTTGTTGAAAATAACGGCTGTTGTAGAATTTCCAAACAACCAATTGTACTCAGCGTAATTCTGACCCTGTGCCCAAACATTCAATTGGGCAAAACACAACACGACCGCAAATATCCATTTGGACTTCACCATGAGAGCACACCTATTTCTGATTAATTCTTTCTGTTCCAAAAAGCTGATTCTTTCCAATGTTCAACATCATAGACTCCCTAAAATTAAGTCAATTCGGTCAAGTAACGAGTAAAAAAGACATTTCTATGCTATAGATGTCAACAAAAAATAATTCCCTTCATTATTGAGACAATATTTTATATTTTGCATCGATTCTATTATTGGAGGTATAGTCTCGAAAGGTAAATCTCAATGCTCAGAAAAACACTCATTTTATTCTCTTTATATATTCTATTGATCCCCAAGGATTCTTATGGGCAAGACCCGCAGTTTTCACAGTATTATGCGGCACCACTGTATCTCAATCCTGCCTTGGCTGGACTCAATCAGATGGGTAGAGCAGGTGTCAACTACCGAAACCAATGGCCCTCGATAGACGCCAGTTTCGAGACCTTCTCTGCCTATGTGGATTACAACTTTGATGAAAAAAACAGCAGTGTAGGCTTGCTCATCACCTCTGATCGTGAAGGCATCGCAGGGTTGACCTCAACAGAAATTGCCCTACAATATGCCTATCAAGTACGAGTCAATTACAAATGGACTTTTCGACCTGCCGCACAAATTTCGTACACACTCAGAGATCTCAACTTCAATCGACTAACGTTTGGGGATCAAATTGATTCTAATGGTTTGAACGGAAACCCGACCGCAGAGCAATTTGACAATGCGGGTACAGTAGGGTATTTTGATCTTGGACTAGGAGGCATTGTCTTCTCCGACCGTATTTGGTTTGGAACCTCAGTACACCATATACGCGAACCAGACCAGTCATTCTTGGGAGATGGTAGTCCACTGCCCCGCAAATTGTCGTTTCATGGAGGATACAGAATCCCTCTACAATCAGGTTTGCGTCGGGGTGAAACTGCGAAAGGTATGCAGCGTAGTTTGTCGCCTACCTTCAACTACCGAACACAGGGAGAGTTTGACCAATTGGACTTAGGAGTGTATTTCACATGGGAACCTGTGATATTTGGTCTATGGTACAGAGGGATTCCGATCAAAACACCTACAGGAAGTGGTTCTAACACTGAATCGCTGATCTTCATGTTTGGGGTGACTCAGAAAAAACTGACCTTTGGTTACAGCTTTGATTATACGCTTTCCAATCTTGGAATAGCTACTGGTGGTGCCCATGAGGTATCCATTACATATACCTTCAAAATGGGAGACCCCCGAAAACCAGCTCGTAATGTGAGGGAACTGCAATGTCCAGTTCCTTATATGTTCTAATTCATGTTCCAAAAACTACAAGCCGAGTTTTACAAACCCATTGACAACAGTCCAATAGTTCTGTTCAGAATTCTGTTTGGCTTGTTGATGGCTGTAGAATCATTTGGAGCCATAGCCACGGGTTGGGTCAAAGAAACTTTCGTCGATCCCAACCTGCATTTCCCATTCATCTGGCTAGACTGGTTGAAACCACTCTCTGGTGATGGCATGTATTACTATTATGCAGTGATGGGATTAGCCAGTCTGCTAGTCATGATCGGCTACAGATACAGGTGGAGTGCCTTAGCCCTCGCATTGCTATGGTCTGGCTGCTACTTCATGCAGAAGACACACTACAACAATCACTACTATTTGGCTATGCTGCTGTGCTGGTACATGGTGCTGATTGACCCCAGAGGCTTTTGGTCGGTGGACTCTAACCGCTCCCAATTCAAACCTAGCAGCTGTCCCAACTGGTACAGGCAATTTTTCATTCTACAGTTCTTCATCTTTTTTAGTTATGCATCTGTAGCCAAATTTTCTGAGAGCTGGATATCTGGCGATTTCATCAATATGGCCTTTTCTCGCAAAGGTGATTACTTTTTGATTGGCCCGTTGTTGGTTCAGCCTTGGTTTCAATATTTCATCGTGTATTCAGGAATTGCTTTTGATGCATTGATATCGCCTTTGTTGCTTTGGAAACGAAGTAGATGGTACGCATTTACGGCACTGATACTTTTCAATCTGTTCAACTCCGCAGTTTTTCAGATTGGTATTTTCCCTTACATGGTAATCGCATTGGCCTTTTTTTTCTTTGAACCTGAAAAAATTAGACAATGGTTCTTCAAGAATAAAAAAATGGATGACTCAGCTCCGGCTCAACAGCAACCATGGATTATCTATGTATTTGCACTGTATTTTGCATGGCAACTGTACCTACCGTTGAGGCATTTACACATTGCTGGAGACGTACTTTGGAGGGAAGAAGGTCATCGTCTGAGCTGGCGTATGATGCTGAGAAACAGATCTGGTAGTTGTCAATTCGTAGTAAAAGATGGAGAGACTGGAGAAAAAATCAATGTCCAAAAAAGAGATTACCTCAGCAACAAACAAATCAGTCGTGTCAACACCTATCCTGATTTTGCATGGCAGTTTGCCCAACACCTCAAAGAAGACTACCTCCAAAAAGGCATGAAAGACCCTCAGGTATACTGTCTCCGTAGCAAAGTCAAAATCAACCGTGGCGAATACCATCCATTGATCAATCCAGAAACTGATCTAGCCAATGTCTCATGGAACTACTGGGGCAGAAATGAATGGGTACTGGATAAACCCTAAGTGTAGTGAGTCAGAAAGTTGAAAGTCATTAACAAATCGAGTACACAAGACGACAGAATCTAGAAAACCAAATATGAACAGCGACAACATTCTATACATCATCATTGGTATCACGGTTTTTGATTTCGTATTCAACAAAACCCTAGGCATACTCAACAACAGAAGTAGAAAAAAACCAATACCAGCATCACTCCAAGGCATCTACGACCAAGAGAAGTACCAAGAATCTCAGCACTACCAGACTGCAGTCTTCAACTTTTCAATCGTCAGCTCAACTTTTAGTTTTATCGTGATGTTGGCACTACTGTGGTTTGGGGTTTTTGGGTGGATTGATGGCCTCATTCGCAACATAGCTCCTGTCGAATACGTCGCATCGCTGTATTTCTTCGGGATCGTTTATTTTGCTTCTGACCTGATGAGTATCCCTTTTGATCTCTACGGCACATTCGTCATCGAAGAAAAATTTGGATTCAATAAAACAACAGCTAGGACTTTCATTCTTGACAAAATCAAGGGTTGGATGCTCACTATAGTTGTTGGTGGGATCATCGCTACGATTTTCATTCTATTGGTCGCTTTTTTCACACAGACATTTTGGATTTATTTTTGGCTTATTGCCAGTGTACTGATGGTATTCATCAATATGTTCTACACTTCCTTGATTATCCCGCTGTTTAATAAACTAACACCTTTGGCTGATGGGTCTCTCAAAAATGCCATTACAGCCTATAGCCAAAGCGTCAATTTTCCTATCAATAATATCTTTGTGATCGATGGTTCCAAGCGCTCTTCCAAGGCCAACGCATTCTTTAGTGGATTGGGAAAGAAGAAAAAAGTAGTCCTCTATGATACTTTGATCAACAATCACAGCGAAGAAGAATTAGTCGCAGTATTGGCTCATGAAGTCGGTCACTACAAGAAAAAACACATCATTTGGTCCATGATCCTGAGTCTATTACAAGTTGGGTTCATGCTCTGGGTGCTCTCTCAAATGATCTTTAGTTCGGAAATCTCATGGGCACTAGGCGCCAACTCAACCAGCATCCATATCAATGTACTGGCATTCGGTATTTTGTTTTCTCCAATCTCCACCGTGATCGGTATCCTCATGAACCTACTGAGTAGAAAAAATGAGTATGAAGCAGATGAATATGCTGTCAAAACCTACGACAAACAACCGCTGATTGCTGCATTGAAAAAACTAACTTCAGACAACTTGGGCAACCTCACTCCACATCCAGCCTATGTTTTCGTCAACTATTCACACCCGAGTTTGCAACAAAGAATCGAGAAGATGGAAGGAATAGATTGAAAGATTTGAGAATCAAGAGTCAAGATTCAAAATTTGAAACCAACGACTACAGACCATGGTCTATGGACTTTAAATAAAATCTATTTCCGCTCTGAAAGGGAATTTCATAAAGTAGGTATGCGACTCTGCTACGGTCATTTTGCCATGAATAATCTTGTGTAGTGTTTCGGTGATTGGTACACGGATATTCAAACTTTCGGCTAGTTCTCTGATGATTTCAATGGTATTGATACCTTCGGCTACTTCTTCCATGGATGCTTTGATTTGATCAATTGATTCACCTTGAGCGAGGCGAAACCCGACAGTGAAGTTACGACTCAACTTGGAAGTACAGGTCGCAATCAAATCGCCAACGCCAGCCAAACCAATAAACGCCTTGGTATTACCTCCCAAAGCATTGCCAATATGGATCATTTCCACCATACCTCTACTGATCAACAAGGACCTTGTATTTTCACCCAGACCCATCCCACTGACAGCTCCAGAACCTATCGCAATGATATTTTTGAGTACACCACAAAACTCAATCCCGATCAGATCATTGCTACCATAAACCATAAATCGGTCATTTTTGAGCAGCTTTTGACCGATATCTATCACCTCCTCAAAGTGACTCGCCACTACTGTTGCGGCTGGTTGCCGCTCTTCAATTTCTTTGGCCAAATTGGGTCCAGCCAAGCAGCCCACTCTGAGTACAGAAGTTTCTTCTAAGATCACCTCACTCATCGTCCGCACATGCTTACGCGAAAGCGGATTTTCTTTGGTGAGCACGATTCCTTCTGGTATATTCAGATCTAGTCCCTTCGTCCCGTGAATCAGGATATGATAGGGTCGTAGTGAAGGAGCCAGGCTCTTGATCATCTGCCTAAAATTGGCAGACGGAACGATCGGAAAAATAACCTCACATTGGTTGCCAATGTCTTCTATGTAGGATGTTATGTTAATATTTTCCTCCAGATGCTGTCTGGAACTGATGCGAGAACTAGAAATTTCCTTCGCCTTTTCTTTGTCTCTGACATAGAGCAGCACATCACTTTTTTCAGCCAAGATATTGGCTATCGCTGTCCCGAAACTCCCTGCTCCTATTACTCCTACTGGCTTCTTAGAAGTATTTTTCGAGATCATAACCGATCAGTTTATTATGATAAAAATAAAGCAGATTCATATTCTGCACTTCTATGTCTCCTTTTTTGGTCTTGACCATCGGGAGCATGGCGTGATACATCCCTAGATTTTTCAATCCATGATCAATGATTTCGTCCACAGTCAATGAAAACAAGTGGTCAGCCATACCTACCTGCTTCTGCGCATTCAATTCCTTGAGCGCTTCCAAAATCACAATAAACTGTGCTTTGAATGCATCATAGTTGATAATCAAATCATCGTCTTGCAACCTGAGTAAGCCATACAAATCTAGGTGCTTGTTGATCCTACCGAGCATTCTGAAACCTACATATGCAACCATGTGGCTAGAAAAAACACGGCTATGTTTGTGAAACTCCTCTACAATTTTCTTACCCAGAATCCTATTGTATTCTTGTTCGCGCTGGTGATTTTCGGTGATTTCTCCATTGGATTTGAAATAGTCCTTGATATCTATGATCTGACCATTCTTATCCAAACTGTTTCCTTTTGAATCCACATTGTTACCCAGTACGTCCAATGCATCCCCAATAGAGACAGAGATGTCAGATCCTTTGGTAAAAAATTTAACGAGGAACTTTGATATTTTATATGAAGTAGTAAACTCATCATTTTCCTCATAGTAGCGTTGCTGCCCTTTTCTTTTGAGGTAGTCGTTGATCAAACTTGGCGCTTCTAGCACAAAATGATAATTAATCGCGACTGGTACGATAAACACCTTGTTCTGATCACTATCCTCACTCTGGAAGACCTGACGCTGTGCTTCGATGGCAGTACCCAGCAGACCCAACTTCAATACTTTTTCGATCTTGCCACTTCTTGATCTGGTCCCTCCTGGGAAGAACAAACTGTGACAGCCCTCACGAATGGCAATGGTTGAATAGGCCTTGAGTGTCTCTAGGTAAAGTGCATTTTTCTTTCGTCTGTCTACTTTGTAAGCCCCGACGCTATTCATGAAATAGGAGAATATCTTCAGATTGAACAAGTTCAATCCTGCACCATAGATAAACGGCGGCAAACCCAAAAACTGGATCACCCAACCGATCAACACAGAATCCAAGTTGCTGTAATGTGTAGGCACCATCACGACCGTACCCATTTTCGCCAACTTTCTCAGTTCATCTACCTTCCCAGTGATGTGGATTTTATCATCCAGATCAAGCTGATTGCTGAATACCGACCAAGGGCCTTTGACACGTACGGCATTGAGCAGACGTCCAAACCCAATCGTGACCAAAGTACGCGTCACATTATAATGAGATGGATTGAAATGCCCTGCAATTTCATTACTGTATCGCTCGACGATCTTGACCATGATGTTCTTGAGCGCGATGTCTTTGTCAGCTTCTTTGAGATTTTCTACCTGTGCGAGATCCTCACTCATTTTCTCCCAAAACGAGTAATCATCGACAGGGTCCACTTTCCAAGGATTGGTTTTGACTCTTTGCTTTTCGCGAAAAATCGTCATCTCCAACTCCTCTTTGAGAGACTTCCCTCTTTTGAGATTCAGAAGGTTGTCATAACTCTCCTCTACCACCAACTGCACAAATTCCTTCCTTTTTTTTGCCATCTGCATGACAGGCCAGGTGTTGGCGTTTTTGAGTATTGGTTTGTACTTCGTCTTGGTCCTTCTTTTTCTTATCAGGGGCTTCATATAGTCACAAATAAAAAGGATGAACAGTGTTTATTCATCCCTTTGAGACTGCAAATTAACGAAATAAATAGGGAATAGAAGAAAGTGGTTTTTATTAAATGAGAAAAGCCTAGCCACCTATATATTTGCACAAAATAATTGTAATGCAAAAAAAGATTCAAATAGCCCCTTCTATACTTTCAGCAGATTTCTCTCAATTGGGCGATGACATCCGACTGGTAGAAAAAGGAGGAGCTGACATCATACACTACGATGTGATGGACGGTCACTTCGTCCCCAACATCACGATAGGGCCACTCGTACTCAACAGCATCCGAAAAATCACCAAACTACCTATAGACGTACATCTGATGATCAACCATGCTGATAATTACATCCCAGAATTTGCAAAAGCGGGAGCAGACTGGATCAGCGTACATGTGGAAGCCTGTCCTCACCTACACCGTACGATTCAGCTGATCAAGAGTCTAGACAAAAGAGCGGGTGTGGTCTTGAATCCGCACACTCCTCTGTCTGCCATTGAAGACATACTGCCTGATGTAGATTTTGTATTGATCATGTCGGTAAATCCTGGTTTCGGAGGACAAAGTTTGATCAAAGCCTGTCTAGACAAAATCGCAAGATTGAAAAACCTATTGATCCAAAAAAATCTAGAACACATCGAAATTGAGATCGATGGAGGTGTCAAATTGGACAACATCCAATCTGTAATAGATGCTGGCACAGACATCATCGTGTCTGGATCGGGCATTTTCAACACACCAGATCCAATAGCGACCATTCATCAAATGAAGCGTCTCTAAAACGAAAACAACAAACAGCCTAGCCAATTTAAAAAGTAAAAGTCTTTAAAATTGCGTTTTAAAATTTAGCACATGAGTACGGAAAAGGAATCGCTCAATTTCATTGAGCAAATGATAGAAAAGGATATTGCTGAGGGCAAAAACGAATCTCGCGTACACACGCGATTCCCACCCGAACCCAATGGCTACCTACACATTGGTCATGCCAAATCTATATGTCTCAATTTTGGAATTGCCGAAAAATACAAAGGGCTTTGTAACCTTCGCTTTGACGACACCAATCCAGAAAAAGAAGAAACTGAATACGTAGACTCTATCAAAGAAGACATCAAGTGGTTAGGATTTGATTGGGGAGACAGAGAATATTATGCCTCTGATTACTTCGACCAGCTCTATGATTTCGCAGTGAAGCTAATCAAAGATGGCAAAGCCTACATCGACGATCAATCTGCAGAAGTGATCTCAGAACAAAGAGGAACACCAAGTCAACCAGGCAAAGCTAGTCCACACAGAGAACGTCCTGTAGAAGAAAGTCTCAGCATCTTCGAAGACATGAAAGCTGGTAAATACGATGAAGGCACTGTCGTACTCAGAGCCAAAATCGACATGAGTTCTCCCATCATGCAAATGAGAGACCCTGTCATCTACCGAATCAAAAAAATGGCACATCACCGTACTGGAGACAAGTGGTGCATCTACCCTACCTATGACTTTGCCCACGGACAGTCTGACTCTATCGAAGGAATCACACACTCCCTGTGTACCTTGGAGTTTGCAGCACACAGACCTCTCTACAACTGGTTCATTGGCAATCTGGGTATTTTCCCATCTGAGCAGACTGAGTTTGCTAGGTTGAATTTGGGCTATACGATCGTGAGCAAAAGAAAACTCCGAGAACTGGTAGAAGAAGGACATGTAGATGGCTGGGACGATCCAAGAATGCCCACCATCTCAGGCATCCGTAGACGTGGCTACACGCCAGAATCGATCCGAAGCTTCGCTGACAAAATCGGGGTGGCCAAAAGAAACGGCATCAGTGACGTAGCGCTCCTAGAGTTCAGTGTCAGAGAGGATTTAAATAAGAAAGCCAACAGAGTCCTAGGTGTGCTCGATCCAGTAAAATTGATCATCACCAACTATCCCGATGGACAAACCGAGCTACTAGATGCTATCAACAACCCTGAAGATGAGTCAGCTGGCAAGCGTCAGATACCATTCTCCAAAGAGATTTATATCGAGCGTGACGACTTTATGGAAGAGCCACCCAACAAGTTTTTCCGTTTAGGACCAGACAGAGAAGTTCGTCTCAAATATGCCTACATCGTGAAATGCACGGGATTCAAAAAAAATCATGCAGGAGCAATCGAAGAAATCTATGCAGAGTATGATCCCGCCACCAAAAGTGGTCAAGACACCACAGGCAAGAAGGTGAAAGGAACACTCGGATGGGTAGATGCACAAGCTGGTATCCCTGCCGAAGTAAGACTATACGACAGATTGTTCAAAACAGAAAACCTCAACAACATCGAGGATGATTACAGAAATCACTTGAATCCTGATTCTCTGACAATCATGGACCAAGCAATCGTTGAGCCATCAGTGGGTAACATGACGCCAGGTACGCAGTTTCAGTTCGAGCGGATGGGGTATTTCATCATTGATAAAAAATCTGACTCCAGTAAATTGACCATCAATAGAACCGTCACTTTACGAGACAACTGGGCAAAACAAAATGGATAATAGGTATTTCGTTTGATCAAAATGGGTACGCTCATTGAGAAAAAGGAATCCCTGCTCCTATACACAAAACTGGCGCACACTTGCAATGTGCGCCTTTTTATTACATCTTAGTCAAGAAAAAACCATGATAGCATTGAAAAACAAGTGGA
This sequence comes from Reichenbachiella agarivorans, assembly GCF_025502585.1. Classification (NCBI taxonomy): domain Bacteria; kingdom Pseudomonadati; phylum Bacteroidota; class Cytophagia; order Cytophagales; family Reichenbachiellaceae; genus Reichenbachiella; species Reichenbachiella agarivorans. Next base: position 209,194 of record NZ_CP106679.1, read on the forward strand.
TCTTAGTGACAGGCGCTTCCTCAGGTTTGGGATTAGAAATGGCCAAATTACTGGCATCTAAGCATCAAGCCAACTTGATCCTTGTGGCGCGTAGAGCAGACAGACTTGCTGCACTCAAAACCGAAATCCTCGCTACATCGGACATCCAAATAGAAACGCTAGTGGCAGACTTGTCACAGGAAGCAGAAACTACCAAAGTCATTAATCTATGCTTGTCTATGCCAGAATTCGGAGGAGCGATACTCAATGCTGGCATGACCTACCTTGGCGAACACGCACGGATCACCGATGAGAAAATCTCCCAAATCCTTCAGCTCAATGTCATCAGTACCACAACACTGGCAACACATTTTGTCCGTCACTTCGAGCAAAACGGAAACCAAGGCAATCTCATGGTCATCTCCAGTTTGGCAGCACACTACCCTACGCCCTATCAAGCACTCTACTCGGGTACCAAAGGTTACCTCACCAACTTCCTCAACAGCATCGCACTAGAAGTCCGCAATCCAAGACTCAAGCTAAGTGTCTTCAGTCCAGGAGGCATCGTCACAGAGATGACTGCCGACGACAACTTCAAAACACTACAAAGATGGCTTATGCCCGTTCATCTAGCGACCCGAGAAGCCATCCATTGCTTCGTATCTGGCAAGCACAACTATGTCCCTGGCATATCTAATCGCATTGCTTTCGCCTTTATGAAAGTATTGCCCCTGAGATTAATCACCGTCATTTTGGGTAAGCAGTATCGCAAGGCGTTGAGATTGTAAGGAATTTTAGTCGTGCAAAATAGCGATGCAATCGCCTTGCGCGCTCCTCCTCATTGCAAATAAAGATTAGTTATAAAAAAAGCGAACCACCAGAGGCAGTTCGCTTTTCATAAAGTTTCTTATTTTCTTATGATGAGTAGTTGCTCAGCATCACTGGCATCACTAGCATCAATAAATCTTCGTTTTCGTCACTATCTACTGGGAAGATCAAACCTGCTTTGTTTGGCTCGGAAAACTTCATCGTGACTTGTGTCGCGTCGATATTGGCCAACATTTCGATCAAAAACTTACCATTGAATCCAATTTCGATGTCTCCACCATCATGATCACATGACAATCTTTCGTTTGCCTCATTAGAGAAGTCCAAATCTTCAGATGAAATCACCAATTCACTACCCGCTATTTTCAGTCTTACTTGATGTGTAGTTTTGTTGGCGTAGATAGCGATTCTTTTGAGCGAACCCAAAAGCTCTAATCTATCAATCGTCATAGCATTCTCGTTGTTGGACGGAATCACGTTTTCATAATCTGGAAAACGCTCATCAATCAATCTACATACCATACGGATACCATCAAACTTAAAGAACGCATTGGACACATTGTACTCCACATTGACATTGGTGTTGGCCGATGGCAATGTTGTGCGAAGGAGCGTCAAAGCCTTTCTTGGGATGATCATACTTGCACCTGCATCAGAGGCAATATCTACTCGACGGTACCTAATCAATCTATGTCCATCGGTTGCTACAAAAGTCGTATTGGTATCGGACAGATTCAAATACACACCCGTCATAGCAGGTCTCAACTCATCATTGCTGGTCGCAAGGATCGTATTGTTGATCGCATTGCCCAATACATGAGATGAAATATTGACCGCACTACCGTCGGATACAGTCGGCACCTTAGGAAAATCTGTTGCATTCTCTCCTGACAACTTGTAGCGACCATTATCAGAATTAATCTCAATACTGTAGGTATTCTCATCAATACTGAATGTCACTGGTTGCTCTGGAAGATTTCGGAGTGTCTCCAACAATATTTTAGAAGGAACAGCAATGTTGCCGTTCTCTTTTGCTTCTACCTCTAGCTCAGTGATGATCGAAGTTTGCAAATCAGAAGCAGTGATTGTCAATTTTCCGTCTGCAATTTCAAAAAGAAAGTTTTCCAGAATTGGCACCACGGGATTGGTAGTAATAACCCCATTGATAGCTGCCAATTGCTTCAATAAGTAGGAGGATGAAACAATGAATTTCATTTGCTATTGGTATTTATTAATGTTCTAAGTAATATGAAAACGCGAGAAGACACTCTCTCGGATTTGAGCCAAAGTTAATGATAAAATCCAAATAAAAAACCCCTAAATTGATTGTTGTGTGCGGTTGATAATCGAAAGTCGATGGTCAATCGACAAGAGTCCATCATTAACTTGTCGACAGTCGATCGTTAACTGTCAAAGATTCAATTTGTACTCAAATTGATCTGGTGTCACCAGCAACTTTTGGATGCGGTTTTGATCGACTACAATCATGTCTCCTTTGCGATCTGAAAGCAAGTAAAAGCGCTCTCCTGCAATTTTAGGGTACACATCCAGCTCGCGGTTTTTGTCTAAGTCAATGTCTCTGATAGACAAGTGCGCCAATGGCTCGGTTTTGAGCAAGCTGTCATACCTAGGAAATTCTCCAGCTTTTAAATAATCATTGAGTTGAAACCCTTCTAGTGAATTGATGTAAGAGGTCAAAACTGCAGTATCTATCTTTTGTATTTGATCGACCGTAAAAAAGCGATCTTTGAAACGAATCTCTAGATCTGACCCATCTGCATATGCTATTTGCAAAGATTGCAAAGATCGAAAGTTGGAATTGAACAACAATCTATCCCTCCATTGATTGGCTGTCAATTCAAAAATCCCGGAGACGTAATTACTATACCCAGGTATCCCTACCAAATAGACATTTTGCAAATCAGCATCTCCGAAATAAGACTGTGTTTTTTGCAAATTCCCTCCAGCATAAAACACACGATCATGTCCATCCATCGTGATGGTGATTTTCTGTCCAGACTCCAACAATTGCTTTCTGACCTCATCAATATTGAGCTGACTGATGGGGCGGAGCACACTCACTTGGCTCAAAACAGACTCGCTGATCTGTATCAGCGAAGGATCTATCGCCATAGAATCATTGAGCGTCCAACGTTGTCCGTCTCTTTGTACGCTGATATCCTGAACCTTGGACTGGATGTGAATCGCTGAGATCGCGGCTGTGTCCTCTATCACAAAGATGCTGCGATCAAAAGATCCTTGCACTCCCTTGCCATCCCATATCCACAAGGAAAGAGAAAAGGCTACCAACACCACCAACGTACCGATCAGTTTTTGAATCTTTGTCATTTGAAGTTAGCGTATTTCTTTTTTCTCAAATAAACCCTCAACGCACCGTACAAAATCAACAGCAGGATCGGCAGGACAAGGTTCAATAATTGCCATCTGAGCTTCTGATCCCCAATTTTCACTTTGTCTAGAGGACGAATTTTAATCTCTTTGCTCTTTGAGGTAATGACACCTTCTTCGTTGAGCATATAGTCTAGCGTATTTAGGACAAAGTCTGCATTGGCAAATTTCTGCTGGTTATAGGGATTCAAACCCAGTTCCAGAGGCTCACCAGATTGAAGATCAAATTCGTTGCGAATCATATCTCCATCGGCACAGACCAAGATCATAGCATCCTTGCCATCTGCAACAAAGGTTGATTTGTCTGCATCACTCGGCAAAATCCTATTTTTAAACATAGAGGTAAAATCACCCTTCAGAAGATAAGCTACCACCTGTGATCCAGCATTGAAACGCTTGGGATCCAAATTCTTTTGCAGCTCATTGAACGAAACCTTAACTGGTGAAGAAGAAACCAACGAATAGGCTGAAGTCATCAACAAAGGAGTCTTGACCACACCTACCGCTTTGACGGTATCTATCGTGGATACAAAACGCATTTGGATTCCATCCAGATTTTTAGTGATCGGGTGGTCTCCAAAGGTATTGATAGTCGGAAAGAAAGGCCAAGGCAGCATCCGAATCTGTGGTTGGTCTCCTGTCATACCAGCAACTATCGGAAACTCCCCACTGTACACATCTTGTACAAAGTTTCGGTTGATTCTCACCCCATATTTGAACAGCATATCATCCAATCCCAACTCATACGGGAAAGCAAAAGTCCCCTCCCCTGAGGCACTGTCCATGTTGACTCGCAACGCATCAATGAAAAAAAGTGCTTTACCACCATTCATGATGTACTGATCTAATAGATACTTTTCTCTGTCATCAAATACCGTGGTAGGTTTGGGTAAAATGATGGCGTCATACAGAGACAAATCCTTGGTTCTCTCTGGTAACTTTACTTTGAACACATTGTACTTGGCAGTCAACGCTCCAGTCAGACCCGCCAGATTCAATGAATCAGGCTCATCATGACCTACAATCAATCCTATGTTCTTTTTGACATCCGTCGAAAGCAAACGAACCGCCGAAATCAGCTCGTACTCAATCCCTTCGATAGATTGATTGAGCTGCTCTTCAGCACTCGCTCCTTGATTTCCCCTGAGTAGAAGGACGGGTACCTCCTGACCATAGTAGGAGACAATAGCTCCTGGAAATATCAGTTTTTCGGTTTTGTTTCCGTCTCGCGTGTAGTTCAAATTCGTAGGCTGTAATCCACGCTGCATCAACGATCGGAAGTACTCATTTTTCGCCTTGCTTGATTTGGCGATGGATGGATCTTTGAAGCTGTACTTAACATTACCCTCCGAATAATACGCTAATTGATCCAAAGTCTCTTTGATCGCCTTTTGCAAACGCTTGAACCCTGCCGGCATCTCTCCTTCTAAAAAAACCTCAACATAAACTGGTTCATTGAGACTCTCCAATACTTCGATGCTGGCATCAGAGATGGAGTAGCGTTTCTCCTCTGTCAAATCAATACGCATCGGGAAACGAGCCACCAATTGATTGAGTATGACCAAAATCATAACACCAATGGCAAACTGCAATATATTGACTAGTCTATTCATCCCCATTTCCTAGCATCTAAACACAACTTGGTCAACAACAACATCGCAGCAATCACACTGATAAAATAAACAATATCACTCATATCGATCAGGCCTCTACTCAACGCACCGTAGTGAAACACCATGCTCATCTGCTGCAATACCAAAGCCTCTCCTCCCCAAATATCAATGGTCGCCAATGACTCCAATCCAGAGTACAGGACAAAGCAGAAAAAAACCGCCAACACAAATGCAACAACCTGATTGTCTGTAATCGAGGAAGACAAAACCCCAATGCTCACAAACACTCCACCCAAAAGTAGCAAACCAATATAAGATCCAATGGTTCCAGAAATATCCAAATTACCAACAGGCTGCCCAAGCTGATAAACTGATAGAAAGTACAACAACGTAGGCAAGACTGAGAGCAGCACCAAGACAAACCCCGCAAAGTATTTGCCTAGAATCACGTCCATGTGGGTCATCGGACGGGTAAAGAGCAACTCATTGGTCCCCGTTCTTTTTTCCTCCGCAAAGAAGCGCATCGTGATAGCCGGTATCAAAAACATGAAAACATAAGGCCCCAAATTGAATAAAGTGCTCATGTCTGCATAACCGTACTCCAACACACTGCTTTCAGGAAAAACCCACATCAGCAGTCCAATGGTCGTCAAGAAAACAGCAATCACGATGTAGGCGATCAGGCTGTTCAAAAAACTGTTGATTTCTTTGATGAATACCGCGTACATTATACCTCTTTGGTTAGTTCGTGGAAAATATCTTCGAGTGAATCCCCTTGCTCTTGCAGACCAACCAGCGGCAGGTTCTTTTCGGCAGCCTGTTTGAATATCGCACTACGTGCTTCTTCGCTGTTGCTAGTTTGGATTCTATAAATCCCCTTGTCCAGCCGCTGAACCACCGACAATGACTCGATAGATTCCAGAATGGTGATATCGATGTCTTCTTTGAAATCAATCTGAATCACAACTTCACTTTTCAATCCCTTCGAAAACTCCACAATGGTTTTGTCGGCAATAATTTTGCCTTTGTTGATCAATACTACGCGATCACAGAGTGCCTGTACCTCTTGCATGATGTGAGATGAAAAAATGACCGTCTTGTCTTTGGACACCTGCTTGATCAACTTACGAATCTCCAAAATCTGATTAGGATCCAAGCCCGTGGTGGGTTCATCCAAGATCAGCACCTCTGGATCGTGCAACAGTGCTTGCGCCAATCCCACACGCTGACGATAGCCTTTGGACAACTGTCCTAATTTCTTGTTTTGCTCCAAGGTCAATCCACACTGTGAGATGACTTCTTTGATTCTGTGAGCACGGGATTGAGTTGGGAGTTGATAAGTTTGGGCAGAAAATGCCAAAAACTCATGTACATACATGTCCAAATACAGCGGATTGTGCTCTGGGAGATAGCCTATTTTGCGCTGTGCCTCCAATGTCTGCGTAGCGATATCTAGACCTGAAATAGTCACTTGTCCGGCACTGGCCATAAGGTATCCGGTAGCAATTTTCATAGTAGTAGATTTCCCAGCTCCATTGGGTCCCAAGAAACCGAGAATCTCTCCTTTGTTGGCTGTAAATGAAATCTCATCTACCGCTTTTTGCTGGCCATATACTTTGGTGAGTTGATGTACTATGATCGACAAAATGGGACGTTTAAATATTCTTACTTAGAAAATTGAACACAAAACTATCATTGAAAATGACAATTACATGGAAACAGGATGATAAACTTTTATTTAGACCTCAGATTCATAGACCCAAGAGTCAAGAAAAAACATCAATCCTTTACCCTTCATCCTGAGCGATCAATTCTTTGATGATGTGAGTCATCGCAGGCTGCGCCTTCATGGCTGCTGCGATGATATCAGCGATATTGACTTTCTCAATGTGTCCTGGATAACACAGGTCTGTCAATACAGAAATAGCAAAGACAGGGAGTGACATTTGTCGCGCGACTATGTTTTCTGGGACTGTAGACATGCCTACCGCATCCGCACCGATGATTCTCAAAAACTTGTACTCCGCCCGGGTTTCTAGATTAGGACCATTGACACCTACATAGACGCCACGATGTAGCCTGGTATCGAGTTTTTCACCAATTTTCATCGCTCTTTCTACCAAACTCAGATCGTAGGGCTCGCTCATGTCAGGGAAGCGATCCCCCATTTCGTCGATATTTTTCCCTACCAAAGGATTTTCGGTCTGTAGATTGATATGGTCTTCGATCACCATCAGATCACTCTTCTGAAATTCAGGATTCAAAGCCCCTGCTGCATTGGAAATGAACAGTTTTTTGATTCCCAGCATTTTCATCACCCGAACTGGGAAGGTCACTTGCTTCATGTTATAACCTTCGTAGTAATGGAAACGTCCCTTCATTGTGACCACTTTCTTTCCTCCCAAAAAACCAAAAATCAACTGCCCTGTATGAAACTCCACCGTTGATAGTGGGAAATGAGGTATCTCCTCGTAGTTGATTGTTTGGACAATCTCCATCTCATCAACCAATGCTCCCAGTCCCGTCCCGAGAATGATGCCATAGTCCGGCACAAATTCCGTTTGTGCTGTGATATAAGAGACACTTTGCTTGATTTTATTATATTCCTCCATTTCCTCCATGATTATTCTCAACATCAAACTGACAGATTATAAGAACTTTTTGATGCCTGCGTTTGTGCTGCGAATATAAAGAGGAAATAAAAACATCTGATCAAACCAGCTCAAGCCACTCCGAAAAAGAGCAGGTTTCGGTTGGCTGGTTGAAAAGGTCAAGATTAATTCTGCGATTTCACAAGGTTCAAATGAGAATAGGAACTTGTCTTGTCTTAGTGTGGAATATCTTCTAATTTGCAATAGCATTTCCAACCGACAGTTTCAAACCACATAATCAATTAAAATGAATCATTGCCTAGTCGCATTACTGTTAGTTCTATGTTCATCACTGTCTCTGGCTCAAACCATTCATCCCTCCAGCTCTGATCCAGGATGTTGTAGTGAAAAAACTTCCCTACCATATACTTACAACCCAGAGGACAACAAAGTCCTCCTGCAACTTTACGTAACCAACAACAGCTCAGAAAAGGAGGTGTTTTATGAAGGGAAATACGACCCATGGAAAGACAACAAAAAGAATCATCTCTACGAGCAGGTTTATATGATTCCGCCGGGGAGCTTGCCTATCTCTGAAGGCAAATTCATGGATCAAACAGAGGTTGCCAACATTCACTACCAAGAGTTTCTTTTCTATATCACTAAGGACTCAGCCAAATATCTTGACAAAGAATACATGCCTCAATTGGACAATAAATTCAAGTCCAAATACTTTCTAAACCCTGAATTTTACTTCTACCCAGTAGTAGGAGTCACTCACCAAAATGCCCAAGCATACTGCGAATGGCGAGCCAAAGTACTCAACGTAGGACTCAAGGATATGCTCAAAAATCAAGTCAAAAAATACAAGTATGCGGGTAGGCTACCCTCAGAAGAGGAGTGGAAAAAAATCGCAGGTAATGTAGAGGAAGAAGTAAATTCAAGATTATACAACTTCGGAAAGAAAGAATGGTCATTTTTTGAGGAGGATATCGTAGCTAATCGATTTGCGCCAAGCTCTATCCTGTCAAGAGTTGATTATGAGGGCTACACTCAAAATTTCTTGGTGCAAGACCCTATGAGTTTGGATATTGAAATACCCTTCTATATCTATAGTTTCAGTCACAACACACTTGGCTTCTACAATTTTTACGGCAATGTAAAAGAACTAGTCGCTGAAGGATATGCTATTGGTGGAAGTTTTCAAACATCCTTCTCAGCAGACGAACTCTTTGATCACGATGAGGTACAGGCCTACCGTACCGATGTGGGATTTAGATGCTTGACCGAAATAGCTAGAAGAAGATAAGCATCCATCCATTTACGATCCTAAGCTACCTTTTCCAATAGAGAATTGAGGGTTTTCAATCGTCTGTTGTTATCCTTTTTGTGGTTGGAGAGTATGAACTTGTGGATATCACTGTTGCTATTTTCTAATACTCTGCTGCACGCCTTGCTAAGATCTAATTCGCTCTGTCGACACAGATTCAGAATCTCTTCACGATTGGCACGTTGGACATGTTCTATTGCCGAAAATCCTGCCTTTTCGATCATTTTCTGTACCCCTAGGTGGGTGTGAAAATAATCCCAGGTAAACTGATAGGCACGGTAGATTTCTACTGACTGAAGCTCTTTCTTTCGGGCGCTTTCGTGCAGAATAGACCTGATATGAGAATCCTCTATGTGTAAAAAGGCAAGCTCATAGATGCGTCTTGTGATGACCAATTGTGCAATCAACTCTTCAATGTCCGACAGTTCCTGATGTTGTTGTATTTTCATGATTTTGGTTTTCAATTTCAATAAATGATTTCATCAAACGGGACAAGGTAAAAGAGTCAAGAAACCTGTTTCTGGCATCTTGACTCTTATGCTGGTTGATTAAGAAAATGTGGCAACTTTCTTTACTTTGTCCAGAACTTCTTTGCCATTCTGAGCTTGTTTTTCTATGGTTTCATTCAAAATGCTTTTGGCCTCAGCCAGCTTTTTGGTAGCTGCTTGTTCCAATGACTTTTTGGTGATATCATACTCTTTAGACAATTTCTCCCTAGATTTTTTTCCAGCTCTAGGTGCGGTCAAATAACCTGTAGCAAGTCCTGCTGCTGCGCCTCCAATGAGGGCGATCATTACTTTTGATATACTATTCATGTTCTTAGATTTTGGTGAATAAGTCCTGATACTTTCAGAACATTTACATTTTTGGGTATTGTTGCTTAATTTTTACTTGAAAAAGCTGTCAACATCCAGTGATTTTTCTCTGTCTGCTTGACAAAACCTTTTACCATATCTTCTGTCCCACTGTCGCCATTGTCGGCAGCTTTTTCGAGGAGATTGGACATGTGATCCAATAGCGTTTCATAATCCTTGAGTATCTCTGCGACCATGTCCATCGACGACAAATCACTGCCGCATTCTTTGATTTCTGAAACATCCAGATACTCGCGCATGGTACTCAATGGCGTCTGACCAAAAACTCTGATCCGCTCAGCTATGTCGTCGATTGCGACCTTGGCATAATTGTATTGTTCTTCGAACTTCTCATGGACATCAAAGAAATCAGCTCCTTTGACATTCCAATGAAAATTTCTAAGTTTCTGATAATGAACACTGTAGTTTGCCAGTAGTTTGTTCATCGCATCGATCAACTCGACTGTCTCCATTGCTGAGTATCCAAGTCTCTTGTAGGTTCTCTTCTTCGTTTCTATACTATCTAACATTGTTTTCTACTTTAGGGTTTTACAATCTGTTCATTCCGAAAAGGATACCCAACCAGACCATGTTAAGGGAGGATTGGTTTTCACAACCCTGTGTCCGATTGGGTATCATATATTTTCAAATTACGATTCTGTGACATCAGCCCAAGCTTCTGCCAACTCAGATTTGATTTCTTTCATATTGGACTTGAGGTTGGCCACCGCTCTGTCGGCCTCAGTTTTGACCTCTGACCAATTTTCTTCTGCTGAGTTATTAACCGATTCCATGGTCTCCTCTAGTTTTGCCTTTTGCATCTCTAGGTTGGCTTTGGCTTCTTCTAGATTTCTCTCGATAGGCCCTTCATTGACATTCAATTTGTCCTCGATATCATCGATAGCATCATCGATTTCATTTTTGGTTTCTTCCAGACTTTCATTCAGTTCTTCTTTTTGTTGTCTGAAATCATCTTTTATCGAATTTTCGGACACTGAGTCATTGGATGACTCTTTGGATTCTTTGGGAGTACATGAGGTCACAAACAGGATCATCATCACTGCAAAAAATCCTGTGATGCTTGCCATGCTAAATACGGTTTCAATTGTCTTTTTCATCGTTGTAATATTTGGTTATGCCACTATCCTTGAAAAAAGAGTGCCAAGTCTCCCATTCAACTAAAAAGCACTTTTTGATCACAAAACATGTAGGGATACCTCATCAACTGTGGAATAAAATCCACAAGCTGTTGATGTAAATCGTGGCACACTGCGGATTTCAAAACGGTACAGTTTTTTCCTCTATGTATAGGAATCAAAACATCATAGTCATGAAAGACATCAACATCAGAGACGAACACAGTGTAAAGACCATTCATCCCAAAATGAGGCTTTTGAAAAAGAAGATGAAAAAAGGAGTCCCATTGGAGTTGTTCTTCAAAAAGGGCCATGGGATGAAAACCATCATGGACAAGACAGGTAGGTTAATGGATTTCAAAGGTGTTTTTGTGATCAGTTCCATGGATGATTCTTTTCTTTTGGCTGGGATTTCCGACAGGGTATTGACGGACATTCAGCACCTGACGAGATCTACACGAAAAAAAGATCAAATTGTCCTAGACAAAATCACCCAACATTTCGGATTCCATACGGTGATGACAGGTCAACGATTTTTGCGTTCTATGACCGTATCATGGCTAGAGATTGCCAGTGAGGCAGATAGGTTTCTCTTTGGTAGAGCGTTGAGTAGAGTTTCTTCTTTGGTGATTAGGTGAGTTCACTATGAGTCGTTCACACTGCGCTAAACACTTCTGAACTGATTCAAAATCCAGTAGACAAATGCACTGAGAATCATGTACCTATTCCATTTCAGCCAGACGAATAGATCCTTTCCAAAGCTCTGCAACACCCTATCCCAAAAAATCTACCATGTGCTAGGGTAATTAGCTATGGCAATTTTGAAAAACTGGCTAATCACCAAAAAGTGTTTGTCTGGATCAGGCACTCCCTTTGGCTCAACTCTGCGTCTTAAAAGTAATATAGAACGACGTACCTGCTCCCACTTCGCTTTCTGCTTCGATACGTCCCTTGTGGCTATGTATGATGTTTTGAACCGTGGTGAGTCCCAATCCCGTGCCTTCCTTCTTCCCAGTAAAATAGGGTTGAAACAAATTGCTCAACTCCTGACTGGTCATCCCCTTGCCATTGTCTGAGATTTCCAAAATGACGTAATTGTCCTCTCTGTAGGTAAACACTTGGAGCTTGCCTAGTTCTGCCTCCATGGCTTCAATTGCATTGATAAACATATTGAGCAAGGCGACCTTGAATTGATCTCCATCGAGTGGGATATCTGGCAAATCCGACGCGTATTCCTCCACAACAGCCATGTTCTTCAGTTTCAATCGGTCTTTTACCAAATCGAGAGACTCCTTGACAAGTGCATTGAGTGACTGTTTGACGGGACTCAATTCCTTCGGCTTGGATGAATTGAGCAAATCGGTGATCAATTTGCCTATTCGCTCTGCGTTGCGTGATATGATGTCAAAATACAAATTAGCATCTTCAACATCCGCAGGAATCTCTTCTTTGAGCTGCTCCAACGCCAAAGTAAGGTTGGTCAGAGGGTTGCGCACTTCGTGAGCAATCGTCCGTGCGATTTTACCTGTCATGGCGAGTTTTTCTGCTTGAACCAGTTCACGACTTGCTTGTCTTCTTTTTGTCAAATCTCGGATCACGGCTAGATAAGTCAGGTTGCCTTCTTCATCTCTGATCGATACACAATTGATCAAGCAATAGCGTTTTCGTTTCCATTTATCCAAGAGCACCAGTTCCATTTCTTCTACTTTTTGCTGCGCTCTCAATTCCTCTTTGAACAGCATAAAATCAGTCTCCTTAAAAAAGAGATTGCTGACTTTCATCGCTTTCAGCTCCTCCTTGAGGTGTCCAAACAAGTGCTGCAAAGACTGGTTTGTCTCGACAAAACCATAGGATTCGTCCATCAACAAAATGGCATCAATGGATTCCTCAAAGAGACGCTGGTATTTTCTTTCCTTGATTTTGGCATCCAACACAGCGGATTTGAAATGCGAAATATCTTCAAAAGAAACCGTAAATCCATCATCTAGCTTGATAGCAGCGATCTTGAACCATTTATGAATATTCTCTCCAGAATAATACTGCTCAAAAGTACCCACCTCTCCTGTTTCTACCACTTGTACATAGCGATCAAACAAACCCGTCTCCTTGTTGGTCGGCAAGAGATCCAACATCCGTGATCCTACAAGTGCCGCAGCTGGTTTGCCAACAATCTGTACTGCCACATCATTAACGAATAACCATTCAAAATCAATGATCTGACCTGTTTGATTCCTTACAGACTTGAAAGTCATGATACCGAGAAAAGAAGTATCAAGAATACTTTTGAGAAGACCGTCTGCAAATTGCTTTTCTCCTGATGGGTTGTTTTCGAACATGTGATTAGGGATAGATGATCATTGATCAGGTTTGGATGTCGTACTGGCTCAACTTGTTGTAGAGAGTTTTTCTATCCACATCTAAGAGCTCTGCGGTTTTGGTTTTGTTGTTCTTGGTTTGCTTTAGTACTTCGAGGATTGCTCGCTTTTCTGCTTCTTGGGTTACTGCCTTGAGACTAATGGGCTTGCTCACATCTATGGGCATATCCAAACCAATATCGACAGTCAAATCTGGCTCGATGATCTCTGCTGGAAGGCACGATGTATTGATCAATTTTCCTTGACACAACAATACTGATCGTTTCACCACATTTCCTAATTCCCGCAAGTTTCCATACCAATAGTATGACTTAAAAATCTCCAGCACTTGCTCATCAAAACCTTCAACTGTTTTGCCCAACTGCTGATTGGACTGCTGCAAAAAGTACTTGGCAAAATACACCACATCTACAGGTCTCGCTCTGAGCGGAGATAGCTCTATCCTAAATTCATTGAGTCGGTGATAGATATCTTCTCTGAACTCACCAGACTCTACGGCCTGTTTTAGGTTCTCATTGGTAGCCACAACTACACGCACGTCTACTTTGATGTCCTTTACTCCTCCTACCTTCTTGATAGTTTGCTCCTGCAAGACTCGTAGCAATTTGATTTGATTCTCATAGGTCAGATTGCCTATTTCATCCAAAAACAGTGTGCCACCGTTGGCTTGCTCAAAGCACCCTTTCTTTTCGGCAATGGCGCCTGTAAAGGCCCCTTTCTCATGTCCAAACAACTCACTGGCAGCCAACTCTTGAGGCAAGGCACCACAATCAATCGCGACAAAGGGTTGGGCAGCTCTTTTACTCTTGGCATGGATGGCCTTCGCTACGTACTCCTTGCCTGTACCTGTCTCTCCGAGAATAATCACAGACATGTCAGTGGGGGCTATCAGATCAATGTGCTTTTGGATGGCTTTGGATTGTGGACTGAGTCCAATGACATATTCTTGGTTGGGTTGTGAGGTCGTCGCAATTCCCTTTTTAGCAGGTGTAGGCTGAGATTTAGCACCCAAGGCGCGCTGTGCTGTCAGCAAAATCTCATCAGGATAGAGAGGTTTGGTGACATAATCAAAAGCTCCTTTTTTCAAGGCTTCTACCGCAATCCGCACGTCAGAATAACCCGTGATGATAATTACTTGAGTCTTAGGATTGATAATCTTGATCTTTTGTAATATCTCCAGTCCCGAATAGTCAGGTAGCTTGAAATCACAAATAACCAGGTCAACAGGGTTTTTCTTAAGAAAACTGAGCGCCAGCTCGCCATTGGTCACCGTCTCTACTTCATACCCCTTTTTGCTAAAGTATCTTTTCAGCAGAGTGCAGATGTCTTGTTCATCATCTACTACTAGTATCTTTTCCATGTTTGGTTGTTTTCTGTTACTTCAAATCCTCAATAGCGTCCACAACCTGCTTCTTGGTGAAGGGCTTTTTGATAAAAAGATCGACGTTCATTTCTTTGGCTTGGTTGATCTCATAAATACCGTCATGCGCACTGATGACAACTACTTTGGAATCAATCTCTTGCTTTCTGATACTCGGGATCAAATCAAACCCACTCCCATCTGGCAGGTTCAGATCCAGAAAATATACCTCATAGGGGTGTTCATTGATTTTGTACTGTGCCTTCTCGATGCGACTGACATACTCGACCTCCAAGCCTTCACTTTGCAAAAACTTGGAAACCATCCAGCCGATATCCTCTTCGTCATCTACTATTAGTGCTCTCATCTCTTGTCTCTTCACCTTCCGTGTAATTTACTTCCTCGACAATTTACCTGATTTGAATCTCTTTATCAACCTATCAGGCGGTTTACCCATTATCCTCTACCACTTCCTCTCGCTTCTACCCGTATTTTCTTTTTCACTGTGTATCAAAACACACACGAAATTGTCTCCCTGGCCTAAAATACTGTCAGGCTAGGGAGACAATTTCATCTTGACTGATTAGGAAGTCAGACTCCTCGGCCGCTAATCAATCTAAATAGAATAGCGATAATTGCCAGTACAAGCAGCACATGGATCAGCCCACCTACACTGTAAACAAAAAAGCCGAGCAACCAGCCTATGATCAAAATAACTGCGATTAAATACAATAGATTACTCATGATATGAATGTTTTGGTTCGACAATAGATTAGAAAAGTCTGTGCCAAACAGAAAAACAGAGCCTCAGAGCACTTTTTGGTGCATCCACTGAGGATGAGTCTCACCTATTGGGGAAATAATTCTACAATCAATCCTCATGATTCCCCTATACTTGGCATGGATAGGGGATTGATTTGTCAAGTTGGAAAAATTAGAAATTGTATGGAGATACAATTCACGTTGAAAATATGCTCAATCTATGACATCATCGCTGCGCTGCAGGAGGATGTGTTGTACTCATCAGAAATGTATCAACCCAAAGGATTGCGCAGCAAGATCAAGCTGTGCTGCTTGGCTTTGTAGTGGTTGTAGATCAGGAGGTGTTTCGGCTCGGTGTGGTGTCCCTTTCTGATCATCTCCATCGGGAGTTTAGCCTGAGCAAAAATCTGGGTAGACAGCCATAGTGCAAAACCAGTTGCTGTGGGGTATTCTCCCACGAGATTCTTGAATGTATAGACTGTGTTGTCTGTAAATTCACCCATCATCAAATCCGAGTACCAATCATCCGTTCTCTGGTCGCCATTCATACCAAGTAGCAAGGCAACTTCTTTCGATTTTACTCCATGCTCCGTCAAGACTGCTTGGATTTTGGCTGAGACTTCCTCCTTCGTCGCGAAACTTATTTGATCTATAGAAAGAATATGGGCCATGGCATCCTTGGGATCATTGTCCATGACAAACATCGCACTCCCCTCGCCTTTGACTGTCCCGTCTGTGTGAGAATCGAGCAGATCAGCGGACGCACTTTCGCCAGTCTTGAACCATCCAGCCTGCAAATCCATGTTGTAGTTGTGATCAGAAATCTCTTCAAAAGCTCCCACCAGCAATAATTTAGCCTTCTTCTCCTCAAAAAGCATCATGGCATCCAACAGCGCCACTTCAAATGCCAATCCGTAGTTGACATGGGTGATGTTGTAACCTATATTTTCAGACATCAGTGCGAGACTCCCAGCTACAGAATTGGGCGTACTTTGTACAAAATTGGTAGGAGTCAAGGTTCCTTCCTCATACTCCAATATCTGCTGTAAGAATTTGAAGCTGTCATCAATTCCACCATTGGCAGTTCCTAGGATGATACCATCGAGTGGTGGCTGACCTTTCAATGTCATCAAACCAGCACCGACACCCATCCTCACGGCCTTATTCATCCTACGGAGCAAGCTTCTTGGAATCATATCTCCATAATTTGGTTCCACAGCAAAGTACTTATTCCCCTGATGCTGTTCTATTTCCTTGGCAGAAAATGAATCGTCAAACGAATACTGTGGTGAAAAAGCTATGGCTGCTTTGATGTACATGGTTAATCGACTTTTCTAAAGACCAAAGAAGTGCAATTTCCTCCAAAACCGAAAGAATTGGACAACACCGTCCGAATGTTTTCACCAGATTGATAGGTTGTAATCGGCAATTGATTGACGGGCTGTATCGCTTCATGACAATGAAGACTCGGATACAATTCGCCGTATTTGATACTCAACAGACTGTAAATCGCCTCGATCCCACCAGCTGCCGCCAAGGTATGACCTGTATAGCTTTTGGTGGAGTTAAAAGGAGGAATAGGCTTAAAAAGCTTGTCAAAACCTGTAACTTCTGTCAGGTCATTGTTGCTTGTGGCTGTACCGTGGGCGTTTATATAATCTACTGCCTCAGCAGCTATGCCCGCCTCATCCATGGCGGCTTGCATCGCGGCAATCACCCCGATGGCGTCTTCCGAAAGTGACGAAGCGTGGTAGGCATCATTGCTATTCCCATAGCCAGCTACCTCTCCATATATCTTCTTCCCTAGCACCACCTCCTCAGATTCCAAGACCAGATACGCTGCTCCTTCTCCCAGATTCAATCCCTTTCGATTTTCATCAAAAGGCTGACAAATCTCGTCAGAGAGGATTTGCAAGGAATTGAAACCATTGACAGTAAACTTGGCCAAACTATCTGCACCCCCTACGATCATTCGCTTGGCACGACCCGATTTGATCAGTCGCGCACCGAGCATGATGGCATTGGCAGATGAGGAACAGGCAGTATTGATCGTATCTGTAAACCCCTTGATCCGAAAGTACCCTGTCAAGCGCAAAGCATGTGAGCAGTAGTCATAGGATTCTAAAAATTCATCTGTTTCGGCACGTAGCATTCCATCTTGATACACGCGATCTGTCAAAACCATCCCTCCTACCGTGCTCCCAGAAATCAACCCTGTATCTACATGAGACAATTCATCGGGTTGTAGTCCTGCATCTTGCACGGCTTCCTCAAAGGCTTTGAAGGCGATCAAGTCTGTGCGCGTCAGTCCGCTCAGGTCAGTGATAGATAATTGCTGAGCGATTTGCTCGTCCGACAATTGAACCTCCCCAAAAGGGTGGCTTGCTGTGTATTGGGAGGAAAAATATTGAGAATTCTTGCTTAAACCTGTTTGACCCTTGATCAAGTTTGCGCGGTTTTCAGCAACATTGTTACCAATAGCTGAGATGATACCCATCCCGGTAACATACACCTTCGTCATACTTTGGAGGAATTGGCTATGATATAATCCGCCATGACATTGACATCTACCAGTATTTTTCTTCCTTCATTAGGGTTTTTGATTTTGATTCCATATTCTCTTTCGAGCAATACGACCATTTCGATAGAATCAATTGAATCCAAGCCTAATTCTGGCCCGAATAGGGGTTCATCATCCTTGATATCCTCTGGCTTGAGATCCATTAGATTCAGGTATTGTATAATTTTTTCTTTCAACTCCAGTTTGAGTGTATCCTTATCCATGATTGTAATATTAAAGTAACTTCTCTGACCTCAGTCGGCTCAAGGTAATGACTTGGCAAACCAACACAAAAGCCGTGATGTACACAATGATAGGAAAGAGTTCTTTCCAACTACCTCCCTTTAAAAATAAAATATAGAAGCCTTCGAGACACCAATGCAGAGGTGAAATCACCGTGATCATCTGCATATAGTCAGGCATCACAAAGGTCGGTACCCAGATCCCTCCGATGGCACCAAAAATAATAACAGATACCGCACCGATCCCAATGCACTGCTCCATTGTCCTAGAAATCGTGCCAACCATCAGCGAAAAACTGACCGCCGCGACACTAGATAGCACCACTACTACTGCAAAAGCGCCAAAAGCATCGGGTAACACCAAAATCGGTAAATCCAAGAATGGAAAAACCATCATACTGACACCAAAAATCATCACTATCTGCAAAATTGCCACGCCCACATAGACGAGCAATTTACCAAACAATACCATCACAAAACTGGAGGGCATGGTTTTCAACCTCATAAAACTGCCATTTACTCGCTCTTTGACAACATTGGCTCCCAAGGAAATCACCATAAAAAACATGGCAAACAAAGTCCAAGCTGGCACATTATGCTGTGTCGAATTGGGTAATATATCTTTATCAGAGTGTGAGGCCGTATGCTTGATGATACGTGTCTGATTCATCAGCATTTGCTGGGTGATGGCTTCATCATCGTATTCTTGCTCCATCAGTGCATAGACCGATTTGATCATCAGCTTATTTTCCAGTACCGCCAGATAGGACATCAGCATGCGCGAGATAGACTCGGAAAAATTCTCTTGCAATACAGGATCTTTGTAAAAATGAAGTTCTGTTGCCAACACTTTCTGCTTGCCATCATACTCCATCACGCCCAATTGAGACATCATGGTACTGCTGACATGTCCCGCTTTCATCTCCATGCTCTGACTAAATCCCTCGGGGATATATAGTGCCGTCAAAATGTCGTCATTCATCAGTGTCTTCTCCAAGCTGACACTGTCCAGTTGGTTGTCTTGCTCGATAACAAAGAACCCAGATTGCCCAAGCAACTTGAGCAATTTATCTCCTTGCGCTCCTTGGTCATGATTGGACACAATCATGCTGAGCTTGTTTTCATTGACAATCTTATAAGCACTGTCTTGAATGATCGTGATGATAAAGACCAACAAAAGAGGCATAGCAAACATCACTGTCAAGCCCAGTTTGTCGCTCAACAGAATGATGAATTCTTTTCGTATGGATGCATAGAACTTGTGCATATTAATTGCGGTACTCCTCCCCAGTCAAACTAATAAATAGTGAATGCAAATCGTCAGCTTGATGATCCTTCATCAACTCTTCTGTTTTGCCCTGTGCCACGATCGTTCCATGATCGATTAGCATCAATTCCTGACAAAACTCTTGTGCCTCATTCATGTGATGTGAGGTGTAAATGATGGTCGTACCTTGTTCATTGAGTTCGTTGAGGAAGCGAATGATGGCATGTTTGCTCTGGACATCAACCCCTACGGTCGGCTCGTCTAAAAATAAAATCACGGGATCATGGATAATCCCAATGGCCAAGTTGACCCGACGTTTCATTCCTCCAGAGAAATCTCTCACCCTCTTGTGTGCTACCTCCGATAGACCCAATACAGCAAGCAATTCTTCACTTCTTTGCTTGATTCGTACTGGTTTCATATTGTACAGTGCACCGAAATAAGCCAAATTCTGAAGTGGTGTCATCTCATCATACATAGCATACTCCTGAGGTACAAAACCAATAATCGACTTGCGGTCTCTACCAATGATCTCTTCTCCTGTGGTGGAATAATATTTTAGACTCCCCTTGCTAGCTTCCAAAAAACCGCAAAGAATAGAAATCAACGTGGTTTTGCCTGCGCCATTTGGTCCCAGAAGCCCATATTTCGTCCCCGAATCTATTCGCAGATTAATATTGCTCAAACTATCACCCGATGCTTTGGGGTAACGTTTGTACAAATCTGCTATCTCGATATGGGAAATAGCCAACATTATTTCAATTTGATTTTACTCAACTTGGTAAAAGTCTCCTTCTCCTTGGCATAAATCTCCAGCATCATGTCGGCGGTCTGATCAAAATCCTTTTGCTCGGTGATTCTGCCTTTGTAGATACCTGCCATCTGCACGGCAGTATTTCTCCACATGTCGCCTGCCGCAGTGATGTCTTCTGAGATACCGATCAACTGGTCATTTTTTAGGATATCGGCTGCCTGCTCCAAAAACGCCCCATAGATAAAACGAAATCCTCCGCCACCTGTACCAATCTCCTCTTGCATACGTACGACTTGGCCTAGGTACAAACCCGCCTTTCTTACGCCCAATTTATCCCTCCATTTTCGCACTTTTCCTGCCGTATATTTGATACCTGACACGCCTGCGATGCTACCTGGTATTTTGAGCATGTCTCGCACATTTCTTTTAATTCCTGTCACGACTGCCTTTCTTAGCAGTTCGTCGCTCACTTCTCCTATGGATTCAGGATAGTAAATATGACCGCTTGGCGCCAAAGCACCTTTGGCAAATCTCACCTTGTTCAATTCCTCTGCAGTCAAGCGATTGACGCCTTCCATGACAGGGTCACTGACGAGGTATTCACCATTTTCATAGCCATATACTATCAAGTTGTGGGCATTGAAATGAAAACGGTATTCTTTGGGAAAATAAGGCAAATGAAAGACGCCGACTTGACAACCCACAGGTTTACCTTCATCGATAATTTTCCTAAGATAATCATCTGCGGCCTCTTCTGATCTGAATTTCTTCCGCTTGATCTTCACATTCAATGCCTTGGCGGTGCGCTGAAAAATAGCACCAGGCATCGTCCGAAATGACAAAGCTGGTCCACCATTGACTTGCATAAACGGGATATGGATGTAAAACAATCCAGAACCGATACCGAAAGCCAAGGGTTCGTTCATGAAATCTACACCATGGTGTTGAAACAAGCTGGTCGTTACGCCATTTTCACAATGCGCCGATTGTATGTGTTTAAATTCGTTGATCACGATAGGTCAGGGGATTTTAATTCTTCGATAGTAATATCAAACGCTTTGGCATACTTAGCCAATTTTTGCTCACTCAGTTTTTTGAACACACTAGGTTTGAAATGTCTTTTGACTGTAAACGACCAAAATCCAGTGTAGCCTGTGATGGTAGGCATATCCATGAGGCATTTCTCTTTGAAATAATAGACAGGGCTTTTCTCCCCGTTCAATACAGCTTGTTTCGCCTCCTCTATTTTTTCATTGACATCATCCCATGCATTGTCAAGCGCATCTTTCTTTACGTTCCAGCCTTGACTGAGTGCAGATGTATATTTACCATCATCATCTTTGGCGTAAACTACTTCTCTCAATACATTTTTGAGTGCACTTTCATCTTGTGGAATGTCTTCTTTTTTCATGTTGCTTAGGTCTAGGTTTGAGCGAGTTTAGCATACTGTCAAATAGCAAAACACGTAGGAGAATCTAGAACTCTCTGGTACTGCCAACAACACTTTTTCGCCTTTCTTCAATCGACCACTATTGAGCAACTCATCCACCATCAGGTAGATCGATCCTGCACCTACGTTTCCTTTGCTGCTGAGATTGGTAAACCATTTTTCTTTGGGTATCCCCATACCATTGGATTCCAATATATCGGCAATCTTATCTTCAAAAAAGAAGCTTGACAAATGCGGCAAGAAGTGATCTACTTCGTCCACATTTTGATTTTTATCCTTGAGTATTTTGATCAAGTGATTGAATCCCAAGCTCACAATATTTTTGTCTAGCAGTCTGGTATCCTGCTTGATGGTCATCACTGACTCGTGCATGATATCCTCTGGCGCATAGTCCATATAGCTCTTGAGCGTACCATCCTCTTCTTTTTCTGCAGCCATATACATACAGGCTTCCTGTACGTTGGCATACGATATTCCCTCCACCCACTCTACTTTGAGGTTGAGACCATTTGGGTTGGGCTTATCTTCGAGCAGAAAAGTCGCTGCTCCATCTGAAAGCATCCATCTCAAAAAGTCCTTTTGAAAAGCCACCATTGGATTTTGCTCCAATGCTTCTAAGTGCTTCACTTCATCCTCGAACTGCTCTGATCTCAACACTCTTGACAACCTCTCTGAACCTGTCGTAATGGCCTTCTTCTTGTCTCCAATTTTGATCGACATGTAGGCATACTTGAAGGCATGCATCCCAGAGCAGCAAACTCCCGATGGGGACACCACTTCTATCGACTTCATCTCCGGCAACCAGCCATGCACCATCACAGCATGCGAGGGCATCATTTGGTCGGGAGAAGATGTCCCGCAAGACAATAAATCCACTTCCTTTATCTCTTCAGGATTAGACTCAAACAACTTTTTGATGGCCAAAGAGACCATTTGTGAGTTGGTATGTGTCGCTACACCCTCTTTGGTGATCGCGTAATGTCTTCCTTTGATCTTATTATTTCTTAATACAATGGACTTTGACCTTGATTTGGCTCCATTGACATAACCCAAGTAATCTTCCATCTCTTCATTGCTGATCAGGTCATTGGGTAAAAAACTTGACGTTCTTGTGATATAAACTTCCGGCATCTCTCTTGTCAGTTAACCCCGCAATAATACTCCTTTTTCCTTTTAATAGAACTCAGAGTAAAGGGTCTTAATAATAAATTAAAAATAGTTAATACAATAGGTGACACTACAAATAATGCAATAATGAGGTAGTATTTAAATCCTACCAACCATCGTTTTCTTTTGGCTGCTGTCGTTCCCTTTTTCTTGATGATGTTGGCCCAGATTTGAAATAACTTTTTCGCTCTCTGCTCAATAAACAAAATGTTAGTGGGTACACTTATTCTGTTTAGAGACAAAATTTGGCTTTGCAGATCGACATAATCTCCCTTATCCATGCTTTCCTTAACCAGCACGCCAAAGCGATCAGAATACTGAATATCCTCGTCACTGACTCCTGGTTTTGGGAATATCCCCAGTGGTTTGGTCTTCTTCCCGTCTAGCATCCAGTGCAAAATCGACACGACACTCGTCAGGTTGTTGGATCGATCGATCAATGGGATATTTCCCACCAACGTCGCTCCTGCCTCTCGCAACATGGTCTTCACGCTGTCCTGTGCATTGAGCCACATGTTGCGAGCACCAATTACGGTCACAACAGGCTTCCCTTTGATGATTTGTTTAAACTTCTCGTTTTTGAGCAAAGATGTCGTAGGGATCGAAGGAGACAAAAACCAAGGTTGATACCCGAGTATGATTAAATCATACTCTTCGTTGGCAAAAGTCATCGGCTCCAAATCAACAGGTTCTTCCAACACAGATTCAGGCATGGCATCAAAAAAACGCTCACTACTCCATGGAAATCCAAATGGTCTTTTCACCTGGACTTTCACCCTTTCCACCTCACCAAATGGGATTAGAAAACGATCTAATATCTCGTCCAGCTGACCTGTTTGCGAATAATTGATTGCTAATATTTTCTTCATGAATCCTAAAGACTCTTATTTGGTTGGTAAATCATCACTAGATATAACAGATGACTTCTTAGCATAAAGTGCAATCTGCTTTTTCAAAGCTGGCTTCAAACTTAAGTAATTATCTATTATGATTTTCTTATCCTCTTCCATGTTATCCTTATATCCCAATATCCCTGGGCTCTGTTCTTGGATGGCCAATCGAAGAAATCGATATTCTACTTCCTCCGGATTGGCTTCTATCTCTGCTTCCAACATGGTAGCTCCCTTCTTAAAGGATTTGACTTTGTCCCCCACTCCTTTTTGATATTCAGCCTCCTTGGCAATCAATGCACCTTGATAGGCTCTGATCAGAGATGTTTCTTTTTGCTTGCTCAATTCGTGCAATGCCTTTTCCAAGGACTCTAAAGAGTCTCCTGCCAGTGCCTGATACACCAACTTGGTGTTATCCATAGTACTTGATACCAAGGAAGAAAACACCAAAATATATGTCAGAAATATTTTCATAGGTAAGTTTTTATGACTGAGAAACCAATAAGTTGATCATCCCCCAACGGAACCATTTCTATTAAAAAAAGAGCAATATATTTAATAGACAAACCAAATTAAATATTGGTCATGATAAATAGATAATTAAATTTATGCCCTGAAGCCTCAACCCCTGAATATGAGGCATCAAAACAATAAACTTCGTGATATAAATTTCGACATGAAAGATCAATATGATGTAATACTGATGGGTGGTGGTTTGGCTGGATTGACCTTATCCCTTCAATTGAGAATTGACAACCCAGACATTTCCATATTGATATTGGAGCAGCGCAAAAACGAAGCGCCTACCGCTGCACACAAAGTGGGAGAATCTACTGTTGAGTTGGGCACATATTACTTACGCGAAGTATTAGGACTCAAAGATTATCTCGATGCAGAGCAATTGCCCAAGCATGGATTGCGATTTTACTTCTCTCCCAAGCATAAAAACAAGATCGAAAAAAGAGTAGAACTCGGCCCTAGGAATCGCCTCCCTGTCCCAAGTCATCAACTAGATCGCGGCAGCTTCGAAAACGAGCTAATGCGACGCAGCAAAGAAGCTGGGACGGATTTCTTGATGGGTGCCCGTGTCAAAAGTGTAGAATTTGGCGAGGAGCTCCACACCGTCACTTATATCAATGAAGGCGAAACCAAACAAGTCAAAGCTCGCTGGACAATCGACTCTACCGGTCGTGGTGCGATCCTCAAAAGACAAGAAGATTTCCAAAAACCAACGGATCACAATGTCAATGCTGTTTGGTTCAGAGTCAAAGGTGAAATCGATGTACATGAGTGGTCTACTGATGAAAACTGGACTAATTTCCTCAAACCAGGTCTGAGACGATTGGGCACAGTACATTTGATGGACACGGGCTATTGGCTATGGTTTATTCCCCTATCATCGGGCAACACCAGTGTGGGCATCGTCGCAGACCCTAGATTTCATGATTTCTCTGATTTCAACACCAAAGACAAAGCCTTTGAGTGGATCAAAAAAAACGAGCCACAGGCGTTTGAAAAAATGGGTCACAAAAAAGATGAGATTCTCGACTTCCTCCAACTCAAACATTATTCACACCATAGTGGCAAACTCTATTCAGACCAAAGATGGGCTGTCACAGGTGATTCTGGCGTATTCCTTGACCCACTCTATTCTCCAGGCACTGATTTTATCTCGATGAACAACACCTGGATTACGGATTTGATCACAAGAGATTTAGCTGGAGAACCGGTATTCATCCATGTAGATGTGTACGAAAAAACACATTTTGGCATCTTCGAGCACTGGATTCCTACCTACCTAGACAAATACCAATTGATGGGCAACAGCCAAATCATGGTCGCAAAGATTTTCTGGGACTGGGCTGTTTACTGGTCATTCTTTACCTTGCTTTTTACCAACAAAGGATACACCAACCTCAGAGTCCTCAAAGCCCTATTTGCGAATGAAGACAGCTTGGGCAGGAAAGTCGGCATCCTCAACAAAAACGTTCAGGATATGTTCATCGCATGGAGACCTCACGACACTGCAGATGTCTCAGAGAGATATGTCGACCCATTTGACATGGCTTGTTTGAGAAAATTCCACCACGGTCTGGAGGTTCAATATGACACTCCTAGCCTCTTGGACAAGGTCACAGAAAACATCGGCATCATCGAAAAACTAGCTGCTGAGTTATTTAGGCATGTGAGTCATAAAGTACATGGTACACCTATCGACATGTTGGTCGATCCATATACCATGGACCTCAACAACGTCAATACACAGCCTGAAAACGGAATTCCATCTGATCCAGACATGAGAAAAGACCTGGCAACTATGTGGTTCTATGACGTAGTAGAAGCTTGATGAGAATTTACACGATCAGTGGCCTAGGTGCGGACGAAAGGGTGTTCTCAAACCTAGACACTGGTCATGAGTTGATTCATCTCCCATGGTTGCCTCCTCTCTCAGATGAGTCATTGGCGGCATACGCCAAAAGATTGTCTCAAAAAATAGACACAAGCCAAGCCTTTTCGTTATTGGGAGTGAGTTTTGGTGGAATCGTCGCTGTAGAAATGGAGAAAATACTGAATCCTGAAAGAGTGATTCTTATTTCTTCTGCACAAATCAAATCAGACCTTAACCCCATATTTAGGTTCATAGGCAAGACAGGCATACTAAAAAACCTACCCTTGTCTGTATTTCGACCCCAACCCAAATATGTTGCTAGGCTGTTTGATGTTCAAGACAAATACAAAGAACTCCTTTTTGAGATTTTGAAAGACAGTGATGACCATTTCACCAAATGGGCCATGCACAGCATCTCCACTTGGCAAAATGAGCATCAATCTCACCGAGTGATGATGATACACGGCACCAAGGACAAAGTACTCAACTGTCCCAAAAGGGCTGAAGTAATAAAAATACATGGTGCGGGTCACGGCATGATTATGAATAGATCCAATGAAATCAATGAATTGATTCGGAAAATCTATCACAATGACACGAAAGAATAAGAAACTAAAAAAGAAAATCAAATCTATACTGTTAGCATCTCTATTGGCGACTTGCATAGTCTTGTGTTATTTGCTCTTCTTTTTCGTTTCCAACAAAGCTCCTATTCTGCAAGGAACAGTCGAATACCAACTTGAATACAAACCTGGTCTACATTTAGACCTCTATCGACCTACCAATCAAGTCTATACGATCTCACCAGTCTTGGTGTATTTTCATGGAGGAGCTTGGGTCTTGGGACGAAAAGAAGCCATCAACATCAATAGATTCAATGATGCCATCAACACACTTCGTGAAAACGGCTACACCATTGTATCCCCTGCATACACCCTAGCCCATGAGGGAAAATCACCATTCCCAGCATGTATCATTGATGGTTTTGACGCACTAAAATGGATAAAAACACATGCACAACAATACAACTTAGATCTGGACAATGTGAATTTGATGGGAGAATCTGCTGGGGCACAAATTGCCATGATGCTATCCTATAGTGACCCATATGATTTTGGTATTGACCACTCCATGCCCACAATCAGGTCAGTTGTAGACATATATGGGCCTAGCGATCTCCAGTCACTCTATTATTCACAATCCATAGACAGTCTTCAATCCCTACTAGCCAAAGTACCAGGCAGCATCGCCAAAAACCTAGATATCACGCAACAAATATGTGGTTTTGATCCTAAATCAGACAGCTTAAGAGCCCAAGAATTCATGGCCAAATATTCTCCTGTCAGATACATCACATCACAAGCATCACCAACTTTGATCATACAAGGCGATGCGGACATCATCGTGCCTCACAGCCAATCTGAAATCCTAAATCAGCGATTAACGGATTTTGGAGTAGACCATGCTTATTACTCACTAGAGGGAATGGGACACGCGCTTCGACTCGCTACGGATGCGCAAAAAGATAGCATGCAAATCTGGATCCCCGATTTCGTCATGAAGCACAGGTATGCTGACAATAAAAAACAGGAAGGAAAATGAGTATATATTAAATACTCCATACTTGGTGATAGTTAATCTAAAACTCACTTACAAGACATCTTTAGAACCATCTTGGTTCTGGAATCTAAGCCTAAAACGCCGCAATCAAAAGCAGAATGAATGCGCCTACCACGATCCAAAACTTATAAGAAACCAAAACTGGGATAATCACCAAATTGAGGTGCATCAGTACCATCATGAGGACAAGGAGGATGGCGATAAGTTTCAAGGTGGATTTTGTTTGACTGCTCATTTTTGCTGATTTTAATTCGGCTCAATATTAATGACAATTTCAGAAAATCCATATTTGCTTAGTTTTAATTTATAATTAAAATCGGTCATTCCCCTTTCCATCCAAAAATGAATATCTTGGCGACATGATTTTAGATGACAAAAAAACCATCAACGCCTGGTGCTCCTATGACTGGGCCAACTCCGTGTACAACCTCATCGTCACGACTGCCATATTCCCCATCTACTACAGCAACGCCACCAAGGCAGCATTCGGAGAAGACGGCATGGTGTCCTTCTTTGGGATACAAATCGATAGTTCTGTATTGTACTCATATGCCATCTCTTTTTCATTCTTGATCGCAGTGATTCTCTACCCTATTCTATCCGGGATTGCTGATTACAGGGGAGCTAAAAAGGCATTCATGCGCTTCTTTACTTATCTTGGTTCGATTGCATGCATGGGACTTTACTTCTTTGATGGTGCCAACATAGAGCTTGGTATCCTACTCGCTATCACAGCGAGCATTGGTTACGCTTCTTCCGTCGTATTTTACAACGCCTTTTTACCAGAGATTGTCTCTGAAAGCAAAATGGATGCCGTCAGTGCCAAGGGATTTTCGATGGGCTATATTGGCTCTGTGCTATTGCTTATTGTGAGTTTGGTACTCGTACAGATGCCTGAGACTTTTGGGTTTGACGGTGCAGGTGCTGCTACAAAATTTGTCTTCCTCATGGTAGGCCTCTGGTGGTTCGGATTCTCGCATATTGCACTTTCCAAACTGGAAGACCTGCCTACAAAAAATAAAATCAACTCTGAAGTATTGAGTGCTGGATTCAGAGAATTGAAAAAAGTCTTTCTTTCGCTCCAAACCCGCATCAACTCCATTCGCTTCTTGAGTTCGTTCTTCTTCTACAGCATGGGAGTCCAAACTGTCATGCTACTCGCGCCACTCTTTGCTGCCAACGAAATCGGCATGGAATCCGCTGAGATGATCATCGTCATCCTGATCATCCAACTAGTAGCCATCGGTGGAGCATACTTATTCGCCCGCATCTCTATTTGGAAGGGAAACAAAGTCTCCATCATGATTTCAGTAATCGTTTGGATTGCCATCTGCATCATGGCTTATTTGATTCAAGACAAAACCGCCTTCTATGGACTCGCAGCTCTATTAGGCTTGGTGATGGGTGGTATACAGTCAATCTCTCGCTCTACCTATTCCAAATTGATTCCTGAGGACACCAAAGACACCGCTTCCTACTTTAGTTTCTATGATGTGACTGAGAAGCTCGCGATTGTCATTGGCACGCTTACCTACGGCACCATTTTAAATCTAACTGGGACGATGAGGAACTCCATCCTTTTCATGACCCTATTTTTTGGAGTAGGGCTGTTGATATTGTTTTTTACCCGACTCAAAGATAAGTCTGCGTGATTTACCGTTTGCTCAGAGAGATCGTACGGATTGCGATTCATGCGTTTTATCGTGATGTCGTAATTACCAAGCCTTTTAATATTCCTCACAAAGGCCCACTGATTATCATGAGCAATCACCCCAACACGCTAATGGATCCCCTGCTACTAGCAATCCTGTTTAAGCAGAAAATCGGCTTTTTGGCAAACGCCTCCATTTTCGTCAATGGCATTGTCAGCAAGGTTTTCGAGTACTTTCATGTGATACCTGTCTACCGAGAGCAGGATATCAGTGCAGGACAATCCCTCAACAACGAGGAGAGTTTCAGGGCTTGCTATGACTTTTTGGGACATAAAAACACATTGACCATTTTTCCAGAAGGGACGAGTATCCATGAACTCAAACTCCGAAAGATCAAAACAGGTGGTGCACGTATTGCCTTCGGTACAGAGCAGCACCATGATTTCCAATTGGGGACAAAAATCCTTCCTGTCGGATTGTTTTACAACAACCCCACTCAATTCAGAAGCAAGGTCTATGTGAATTTTGGGGAGGTAATTTCGGTGGCAGATTACCAGTCTCAATACCAGTCTGATGAAATCGAAACTGTCAAAACCCTCACTTCGGATATCCGAAGTTCATTGGAGCAGCTCACCCTCCACACCGACCATCCAGAACACGAGACGCTATTTTTTCAAATCAAGAGAATCTACAAAAATCAACTCAAACGTGAATTTAGTTCCGAAAGTGATTTCAAAATCAACCAAGAGATCGTAGCTGCCATCAACTATTTCAACCTCTACCACCCCGACCGCTACGAAGAACTCAAAGAAAAAATCAATGCCGTAGATGAAGTATTCAACGAACTAAAGGCTAAAGACAAAGGAAAACAAGGCGTCCTAAGACAGGTCATCTCCCAACTAGGCAAAGCCATCTATCTCCTGTTAGGCTTTCCAATATTTCTGTACGGCGTGATACACAATTTTATTCCTATACAGCTCCCCGCTTATCTCTCCAAAAAAATAAGTTCCGAAAAAGAGTACCATGCTTCCATTTCTTTGGTTTTAGGCATTCTACTGTTTCCGATTTGTTACCTGGGATGGATATGGCTCGCTTATATGCAGCTGGGACTGACATGGTTTCAATGTATCCTGTACTTAGTTTCTCTACCGCTGAGCTGCATGTATGCCCTACCCTATTACCGCTTTGCCAAACGAACCTGGCGATATGTTCGCATACTTCTAGGCAAAAACAAGAGAGAGCAAATGGCACATTTGAACCAGCTCAGCACCGACATCAGACAAGAACTAGACAATGCCACACAATTGTATTTGAACAGAACAAAATGACGAAAATCTATCACAATCCCCGATGTGGGAAAAGCAGAAACGCCCTGACACTACTACAAGAAAAAGATGAAGATCTAGACATCATCGAATACCTCAAAACACCACTGACTGAGAATGAATTGACCACCCTGATCCAACAGCTCGGTATCTCTGCAGAATCCCTGGTTCGAAAAGGGGAAAACATCTACAAAGAACAATACAAAGGCAAAAATCTAAGCGAGAATCAATGGGTAGAAGCCATGGTACAAAACCCCATTCTAATTGAGCGACCCATCGTAGTGAAAAATGGTCGAGCAGTCATCGGACGACCTCCTGAAAATGTGCTAGAAATATTATAAGTCAAGCTAATTGAAGGACAATCAAACGGTTATACATTTTTTCACAAAAACATCCAGTATTTTTCAAATTCACGTTGCAGTTCTCAAAAATGTTATGCTATATTTGCATCTCGTTTTTGAGAGGTACTCAAAAGTATTCAGGAAACGAGGGAATTTTAGTCCCGGAGAGGTGGGTGAGTGGCTGAAACCACATGTTTGCTAAACATGCGAGCGTGAAAACGCTCCGGGGGTTCGAATCCCCCTCTCTCCGCACAAAATGTAGAAGAAAAAGTCTTCTGAAAAATATCGCTGGTCCATTAGCTCAACTGGATAGAGCAACTGCCTTCTAAGCAGTAGGTTTCAGGTTCGAGTCCTGAATGGATCACAAAGATTCGTGATTGACAAGAGGAAAATTGTAATTGCAACAGCCTTCTAAACAGTAGGTTTTAGCGGTTCGACGATTCGATTCGAGTTCTGAATGGATCACAAGAGATTGTCAAATTTACCGGTGACAATTTATAGCTCGGGATGTAGCGCAGTCCGGTAGCGCACCTGGTTTGGGACCAGGGGGTCCCAGGTTCGAATCCTGGTATCCCGACTACAAAAAGCCACTTTTCGAAGTGGCTTTTTTCTTTTCAGTTTTGATAAAAAGTGTTTTTGGTTTTGACTAGTTCTCTGCTAAATTGTCACTTCTTATTCGGGATGTAGCGCAGCCCGGTAGCGTACTTGCATGGGGTGCAAGGGGTCGCAGGTTCAAATCCTGTCATCCCGACTGAATAACACAAAAGCCTAGCATTTTGCTAGGCTTTTTGTTTTTAGTTTCTCTCCCGTCCTGAAACAGGATCGGTCAATAAAGTTGGGGGATGTTATAATTAATTTTCTTTGCCAGAAAAAAGAGCATTGGAAAAAAACTTGCTCTGCTAGGTTAGTGAGGTCACACAATCACTCATGACCGACAGAACTTATCTCTCTTTAACTAACAGATGATTCAAGATTGCTCAATGCGACATCTTCCTCCGACAATTCACGTGTTAGCCAACCTCTTTTGCTCGCCGTAGCAATGGCATAAGGTGTGATCCAAAACAATCCGAAGGTATACAAGATACTGTACGAATACGCCCAAAAAGACTCGTAGATATTGTATTTTCTGGCATAAAACAAGGCAGGAAAACTAGATAAAACCAAAATACTGAGCAACGTAGAACTCACAAACAACACAGGATGTGTCAGTATAAATATCATCATCAAGATGATGAAAGGATAGGCAGTCAAAATCCTGAGCCATTGATTCACAAACAACAGTCTCGCTCCAAATTTAGAGCCCTCTCTAAAATCCTTGAATACAAATTGTGACATCATGATATTCTCACGGACGTTGCTCCGCTCCCAACGAATAAACATCTTGTACAACCCACTGTAACTCTCAGGTACATTGGTCAGTACGTGAGCATTTTTCTGAAACAATACGTGGTATCCTTGCTTCAAGATCATATTGGTCATCGCACGATCTTCACCTATATCAGATGGCTGCCCCATGAACGTCTGATTGACCCATTCGGTCAGACAAGACATGACGGCATCTTTGCGATAGGCAGCCAAGGCTCCTGGTGTACAGAGCACAGTCTTCAAACTACCCTGCGCAGAACGGATAAATTCGAAACTAAACACAAAGCTCACACTGAGCATCCGTGGGATAATGGCTCGTTGATTATTGAGTACTCTGACATTGCCAGCCACTGCGCCACAGTTTTCATCCGTAACGAATGGACTGATTAGATTGCGTAGTGTGTCTTTCTTGATGATCGAATCACTATCAATTGTCACAAACACCTCTCCAGTAGCCAATTTAAATCCTCTGTACAGCGCATGACGCTTTCCCATATTTTTAGGTTGCTGATAGATCGAGAGACGATCACCCAGCTGCGCCTTGGCCTTTTGCATCCATTGCCAGGTATCATCCTTGCTACCATCATCTATCGCTACCAGTTGCATTTTACCCTCTGGAAAATCACTGTCTGCAATACTCATTAAAGTGTCTAAAACAAGCTTGCCTTCGTTGTAAGCTGGTACTATGATAGAGCAACTCGGTAGGAGTTCGTCAGAGACTGATGGAGTCACCTTGTACCTGAAAAATAAAAACAAATCGTACAAAAAGAAGCCACCCTTGAAGAGCAACAATGATGTACTCACCACGATGAACACAAATCCTAGTGGAGAATTGGCTCTTTCGGTCTGAACCTGATCAAAAAGTGGTTGTAATTCATAAACTAAAAACACAGCTGTACCCAAAAGTAAAAGTGTAATCAGACGAACCAAAAAACCCATTGGATTGAGCGTTTCCTTCGCATGGCTGACTAGACCCTTGGAGTCCAAAGTATCTACCTCTACCTTGCGAGGAGAAATGCCCCATTTCAAGAATTTGCTATAGATAAAAATCAGGAGGTTGGATAGATGCTGCTTGCACGCAGTTGTAAATTTTTCTGTGAAGAGTATTTTCTCAGGAGTGACTTTATCACTTCTCAACTTTGCTGTTCTCATTGCTTATATTTTGATACTTTGATTAGCCCTCTTCATACTCCTATCCAAAATCTGACAAGCAAATCCTGAATAGGAGGAAGAAGTAGACAAGCTCTAAGTTGTCAAGTAATATGCCAATAGGTATGAGCAGGAAAACGAAGCGTATGAGGGGTTTTGGACAATTGACCCATGGGGCAAAGTGTAGAATGTTTCTACACTTTGGGGTACATCTCTACTAACTGTGGAAACCTTGATTCTGCTTCAATGAGCAAATAAACGCTAAATAAGAGATTGAGAGATAGGTGCTATACTTATCGGACAAATAGTTTGCCAAGAAGTAAATACCAAACAAATCGTAACCAAGGCCTAACGAGTCATAGCAAGGTATCCTCCATATCACTCAACTCTATATTGAGTGCCTTGGTAGAAATTTGGATTTCAATCAATGAAAAAACCAACGAAAGTAACAAAGAAATCAAACTGA
Source organism: Reichenbachiella agarivorans (assembly GCF_025502585.1). Classification (NCBI taxonomy): domain Bacteria; kingdom Pseudomonadati; phylum Bacteroidota; class Cytophagia; order Cytophagales; family Reichenbachiellaceae; genus Reichenbachiella; species Reichenbachiella agarivorans. The sequence goes on from NZ_CP106679.1 coordinate 243,068, forward strand.
TCCCAAAGAGATAATTGGCAATGGTATATAGCTCTTGAAACAAAGCGATCATGCATGCCACAGTGAAGAGAAAACTCAACACGCCCATCGCTTGCATACGCCGAACGAGATTGAGCCTATTCCTTAGGTTTTTGATCTGCACTACCACCAGTTTGAGCTCGTTGTTCTTTTGGTACTCACTATGCAGTCCCCGTATCAAAGTTGCCAGTGCGAGAAAACGATTGGTATATGCCAGCAACAACAAGGTAATGGCTGGAAACAACAGAGCCGGTGTAGATATATCCAGTTGCAATATTATTGACCTTCGATGATGGCAATCAACTCACCGGCATCCCACGGCTTGCCCATACTGCCATCCAGATTGTATGATTTCATTGCGTGACGGATGATTTCATCATTGATGTATTCAGAAATAATGATCCTGATCATGTGTGGGTATTCATCACTGACTTTGGCAAGCATCTCTACTCCTGTCATACCCGGCATGCGGTGATCACAGACGATGATATCGTATTTTTCATTGGCCAAAAGCTCCATTCCTTCCTCTGCACTACCTGCGGTAGTCACATCATACTTTCTTTTGAATGCTATCCTAAATACGTTGAGGTTGGCTACCTCATCATCTACGTACAGTAGTTTTTTCTTCTCTGACATAAAATTAAAAAATCCTTTTCCAGCTGGTTTGAATGTAAAGTAGTAAATATTTACAACAATCAAAATGCCTCCCTTACAGACAAGTACACTCCGTATTGTCCATTGTCACTAAATCCCAAATCAGCTCTGATATTTAGCTTTTTATCTTTGATGGCTTGGAATCTACCTCCCAATCCATACACAAACCTGACATTGTCAGTATTAAAATTAGAAAAGGTATCAAATACCTCTCCCACACCTGCAAATATCACACCTCCAAACCTCCAAAACAACTCTTGCCGCGCTTCTACTTGAAAATACATCGACTGTCTGTCTCTGTAAAGATTCTGATGATCAAATCCTCTCAACCGATTGTCTCCTCCCATGAAGTTTAGCTTGTAAAAAGGGATGTCCGTTCCCGAAGACAAATCAGCCTTAAACTGATACGCTAGTATGTTTTTAGGCCCCAAGAGTTCAAAATAATGACGGAAATCGAACGAATACTTTACGTAGTTAAATTGACTTCCGATCGCCTTGCTATATAGATTAATCGATGCAGTGATGTATTTTCCTTCGGTTGGATAGAGTGTACTGTTGCGAGAATCATAGCTGGCAGCTGGTCCTATCCCGATATTTCTACCACCATGTACACCGTTGGGATCATCAGCATCCAACATCCCACCTTCTATTGGCATGATATCATTAAACTGGATATCATACACCAGACCATAAAACAAGTTGGCATTATGCGGTTTTAGTACCCTGCCTTCCAACTGAAGGTAGTTGTTATCATAGCGCTCCGTAGAATCTGGACTCGTATCATTCCCTATTCCATAATAAGAGTCTGGGTATTTGTAGAGCCTAGAGATTAACCCAATATTGATTCCCCTTTTGGTATAAAAATCAAACTCAGACTTGAAAAGAATCTGCTTGTTGGTTGTGAAAACCAAGTAGGGCGTAATAGATGTAGGTCTATAATAACCACTCTGACTGGTAGGTCTATCCAACACTATGAAAGCAATCGCTCCGATGTTGAGTTTGCTCTCTGGCGAATACGCCAATGCTGGATAAATAGCGAATTTTTTCGTTGTGTTTTTTGCACTATCGCTCTCTTGTCCCTTTGATACAAGAGCCAAAAACAAGAGAGCGATAGTGAAAAGACTATTTCTCACACTTAGAGGCTAGGCACTACTTTGAGTCCTAACTCTTCCAATTGCTCCTGAGCAATTGGTGATGGTGATTCTATCATCACATCTCTGGCAGAAGTATTCTTAGGGAATGCGATGAAGTCTCTGATCGAATCAGATCCTCCAAACATCGAGCAAAGTCTGTCAAAACCAAAGGCGATTCCACCGTGAGGAGGCGCACCATATTCGAAGGCTTCCATCAAGAACCCAAACTGAGCTTTGGCCTCTGCATCACTAAAACCTAGATGTTTGAACATCAGGGCTTGTGTCTGTTTATCGTGAATTCTGATCGATCCTCCACCAATCTCCACACCATTGATAACCAAGTCATAGGCGTTGGCCTTGACAGCTCCTGGATCAGTATCCAACATTGGGATTTGATCCAATTTTGGAGAGGTAAATGGGTGGTGCATCGCGTGGTATCTCTTAGAATCCTCGTCCCACTCTAGCAATGGAAAGTCTAGTACCCAAAGAGGCTTAAAATTCATTGGATCCTTCAACTCCAGTAAATCACCCATGTGGAGACGTAAATCATTCATTTGTTTTCTGGCGGCATTGACAGTCCCAGACATCACGAGTAGCAAGTCTCCTGATTTGGCTCCAGCCTTGTCTGCCCATAGTTTCAGATCCTCTTGTGAGAAGAACTTATCAACGGAAGACTTGAACGTACCGTCTTCGTTGCACTTCACATGCACCAAGCCTTTGGCACCTACCTGTGGTCTCTTGACATAGTCAGTCAAAGCATCCAATTGTTTTCTAGTCCACTCACCACACCCTTCTGCACATATCCCAACTACTAGCTCCGCATCATCAAACACAGAGAATCCTTTGTTTTGTGCTACATCATTGAGCTCCACGAATTGCATCCCGAATCTTACGTCTGGTTTGTCTGATCCGTACAAACGCATAGCATCATCGTACTGCATGTGTACAAACTCTCCTACTTCTACACCGAGTGCTTCTTTGAACAAGAATCGAGTCAAGCCTTCGAATGTATTCAATATATCTTCTTGCGTAACGAAAGACATCTCACAGTCAATCTGAGTAAACTCAGGCTGGCGATCTGCTCTCAAGTCTTCGTCTCTAAAACACTTCACAATCTGGAAATACCTGTCAAACCCAGACACCATCAGCAATTGCTTGAAAGTCTGAGGAGACTGTGGCAAAGCGTAGAATTCTCCTTTGTTCACCCTAGATGGCACGACAAAGTCACGTGCTCCCTCAGGAGTTGACTTGATCAATACTGGTGTTTCGACTTCCATGAAATCTGAGTCAGAAAGGTACTTTCTCGTAGCTTGCAGCATCTTGTGTCTCAGCATCAATTTGTCACGCACCTCATTTCTTCTCAGATCGAGGTATCTATATTTCATTCTGACCTCTTCTCCACCATCTGTATCATTGTCGATGATAAAAGGAGGTACTTTAGACGCGTTGAGTATTTCCAATGCAGCCACTTTGATTTCAATATTACCGGTCGGCATATTGTCATTCTTAGCATAGCGCTCTACTACTTCACCTGTCACCTGCAAAACGAACTCTCGCCCCAGTGTCTTAGCTTTGGTCAATACAGCAGAGTCAGTTACACCTTCTTCGAAGATCAACTGTGTCACACCATATCTATCTCGGAGGTCAACCCAGACCATTCCTCCCTTGTCTCTTACTTTCTGCACCCAGCCACATAGTGTCACTTGGTTGCCAGCGTTAGCGGATCTTAATTCTCCACAAGTATGAGTTCTCAGCATGCTTATCTTATTAGTAGTAAAAAAATGAGGCGCAAATTTAATCATTGTAAGGTATTGGGCTTCATAGCCAACTACTTTAATTTTGTTTTTTCACAAAGAACCTTAAATCTCAGTTCATGCAACTCTTATTCATTATCACCTGTCTGTTTTTCAAAAGCCTTGCCATTGACTTAATTCCTACTCAAGTCACAGAAAACATCTCTATGCCCATCCCATCAGGGTTTCGTCCCATGACCGATGACGAGATCGTATCCAAATACTTTACCACCAAAAGACCTCTTGCACTCTACACTGACAATAGCCTCATGATCGATCTAGGTGTCAACAAATCCGTCACTGAATGGAACGAAAAAGACATCGAGATCATGGCAAGCTTCCAAAAGTCGAATGTTTTTAGTTTGTATGATGATGTCAAAATCATTTCTGAAGGCAGCAGAGAGGTAAATGGGCGCAAACATGTCTACATGGAGTTTGTCTCTACGGTCAAACCAGATGAAAAGTCCTTCAGGCAAGATGCTCCTATCCAAAAATACACACTCATCCAATATGTGATTGTCGGTCGACATGCATTAGTATTCAACTTCACATGCCCTTCGCAGTTGCAGAGTGAATGGCAAACTACCTCTCACCAAATCATGGAAGGCATCCACATCAAAGGCAAATTGAAATGATCCCTGGACTACACAGTGATGAAGCCTTTATGAAGGAAGCACTCAAGCAAGCACAGTATGCATTTGAAGAAGGAGAAGTGCCCGTGGGTGCAGTAGTGGTCTGTGATAACAAAATCATCGCCAGAGCCTACAACCAAACCGAGCGACTCAATGATGTCACTGCCCATGCTGAGATGCTTGCAATCACCTCGGCGGCCAATTACCTAGGAGCTAAATACCTAACCAATTGCAAACTCTACGTCACGCTAGAGCCATGTACCATGTGTGCAGGTGCTACTTATTGGTCTCAGCTAGACGAGATAATCTACGGAGCACATGATGAAAAACGAGGCTTTAGCAAACACAACGCTCAAATCCTCCATCCCAAAGCCAAACTCAAAGGAGGAGTCCTAGAACAGGAATGTGGACAACTAATTACATCTTTCTTTTCTGATCTTCGTAAGTAACAACCAGAAACAATCGATTGACAAGAGAGAATGATGATCATTTTTTCTTTCTTTCTGTCAAAGAAATTCTACTTTTACGAGTAATTATTTTTAACACCATAAAACGACAATATCATGGCATTCGAATTACCATCTTTACCATACGCACACGATGCACTAGCACCTAGCATCGACAAACAAACCATGGAAATCCACCATGGAAAACACCACAACGCATACGTAACCAACCTCAATGCTGCTATTGCTGGCACAGAGATGGAAGGAAAATCTCTAGAAGATTTGATGAAGAATCACTGTGACAACACCGCTGTCAGAAACAATGGCGGAGGTCACTTTAACCATTCTCTATTTTGGACAGTAATGAGTCCTGACGGTGGCGGAAACCCAACTGGAGACATAGCAGCAGCTATCGATTCAGCATTTGGTTCTTATGACAACTTCAAAACTGAATTTGCCAAAGCTGGCGCCACAAGATTCGGTTCTGGATGGGCTTGGTTGTGTGTCAAAGGTGGTAAATTAGAGATTTGCTCTACTGCCAACCAAGACAATCCATTGATGCCTCAGGCAGGCTGCGAAGGTACTCCTATCCTCGGATTGGATGTATGGGAGCACGCTTACTACTTGAACTATCAAAACAGACGTCCTGATTACATCACCGCATTCTTCAATGTGATCAATTGGACAGAAGTAAACAAAAGATTCGCAGCTGCTAAATAATTTTAGCCAATTAGCTGACACCAAAAGCCTTGTATGGAACTCCATGCAAGGCTTTTTTGTTTAACTTGAATGCTAAACGGAGACGTCAAAAAAGAACCGAAACTAGGGTTTTACCGTTATCTACATTTAAAAATATCCAAAAACCTAAATACTCCGACTATTCAAGCCATCAACTCCACATTAGCAGAAGATAGTTCTCTTTCCTCACTCAAAGCGAAATATCTACAAATCAGAGCTCAATCCGAAAAAATATGCGCTCCACTCCAAGCCGAAGACTATGTCGTGCAACCTATTGTGGACGTCAGTCCTCCCAAATGGCATCTAGGTCATACGACTTGGTTCTTTGAGAAAATGCTACTTGAACCGTTCTGCAAGAACTACAAAGTTTTCCATGCCGAATATGATTATGTATTCAACAGCTACTATGAGAGTATTGGCAAGCGAGTCTTGCGCACCAACAGAGGCAATCTCAGCAGACCCTCTGTATCAGATGTGTACAAGTACAGAGCTCACATTGACCAGCAGATGTCACAGTACTTGACAAATCAAAAATTAACTAGTGATGAAATCAACATTCTGGAAATCGGTCTCCAGCACGAGCAACAACATCAAGAACTATTGCTCTACGACATCAAATATATCCTCGGTACCAACCCACTGTTTCCTGCCTATCAAAACAAATTGACCCTAACTGAAGCTACTACAACGAGACCTCTTGGATTCCTCAAAGTAGCAGCGGGCAACTACAAAATTGGTCACCAGCGTGAAGGTTTTAGTTTTGACAATGAGCACGGTGTGCATCAAGTGTACCTACATGATTATCAAATCGCAGATAGACTGATCACCAACCAAGAATATTTAGAGTTCATCACAGATGGCGGCTATGAAAACTTTAGATTTTGGTACTCCGAAGCTTGGGAGTGGGTCAAGAACGAACAAAAGAAAGCACCTTTCCATTGGCATCTGATCGATGGGACATGGCATCACTACACGATGAATGGTCTAGAACCGATCAATCCTACCGAACCTGTGAGCCATGTGAGTCAGTTCGAAGCAAGTGCCTTTGCCAACTGGAAAGGTATGCGTTTACCAACCGAGTTTGAATGGGAAGTAGCCTGCCAAACTCATCAGCCCGATATTCCGAAAAGCGCCAATTTTGTAGAAGAAGGGTATTACCGCCCCAGAGTCGCGAGTGAAGGCAATTTTCAATTCTACGGAGATCTCTGGGAATGGACTAACTCTGCCTACCTGCCCTACCCATATTATAAAACAGCAGAAGGTGCATTGGGAGAGTACAATGGCAAATTCATGATTAATCAGATGGTACTACGAGGAGGCTCCTTTGCCACTCCTCTAGATCACATCAGACCCACGTATAGAAATTTTTTTCATCCACACTTAAACTGGCATTTCACAGGAATTCGCCTCGCAAAGCATGATTGAAACACTTGAAAATACCACGATCACAAGCAAAAAAGCAGTCTTCCTCAAAGAGGTTCTGACGGGATTGAACAGTGTCCCAAAAACTTTACCTTCCAAATACTTCTACGACAAGATTGGAGATGCACTCTTTCAGCAAATCATGGAGTTGGATGAATATTACCTCACACAGGCAGAATTCGAAATTTTTGACCAGCAAAAAAAACAGATCCTCCAAGAATTTTCTCCGAATGGAGAATCTTTCAATCTAGTCGAGTTTGGTGCTGGAGATGGGTATAAAACCAAAGTACTGCTCAAATACTTCCTGTCACAAAAAGTAGATTTCGAATACATCCCTATCGATATCTCTCAAAATGCGCTGGATGGGCTAAAAAAAACGCTGAATCAGGAGATTCCTGACCTCAACATCACCCCCATGCAAGGGGACTATTTCCAAGTGTTGGATCGTTTGAGTCACGCCACCTCCAAAAAGAATATAATCCTGTTTTTAGGATCCAATATAGGCAACTTCTCTCCGACTGAATCCACCAAATTCTTATCACAAATCAGGGCAGACATCAACATGGGCGATCACCTGATGATAGGAATCGACCTCAAAAAAGATCCTGCCAAAATACTGGCAGCCTACAACGACCAAGATGGAATCACAGCAGAATTTAACCTCAATCTACTCCATCGTATCAACAAAGAACTAGATGCCAACTTCAATCCAGAGCAATTCAAGCATTACCCATTTTACAATCCAATCACAGGAGAATGCAAAAGTTCGCTCATCAGTCTTCAAGATCAAGAGGTAAAAATTGGTAACTCTACCATCCATTTATCCCAATGGGAACCGATTCACACAGAAGTCTCAAGAAAATTTTCGTTGAAAGAAATCCACGATTTGGCGGCCCGATGCGGGTTTTGTATTACTTCAGACCTATCTGATCGACACGGATATTTTGTAGATTCTATTTGGAAAGCAGTTTAATTTTAAATTTGTGATGAAATATTCATCTTAAATTCTATTTTTGCCTTCCATTTTTGAAGCGCACGTGGTGAAATTGGTAGACACGCCATCTTGAGGGGGTGGTGAGCTCACGCTCGTGGAAGTTCGAATCTTCTCGTGCGCACACTTTAAAAATAATAATGGATTTCGTTCTCAAAAGAATTTCCCCAATAGTCCATTCGTACGCTTCTATTATATTTGCTCTTATCAGGATCAACTTCAATCAAGAATCCAATTCCTAAAATTACAATATTAAAAGTCTTTATAAATGTCATTTAATACCCCGCTGCTGAAGAAAATCTGTGAAATCGCTGGCGCACCAGGTTTCGAATCCAGAATCAGAAATCTAGTCATCCAAGAGATCAAGGACCATGTAGATTCCTATGAAATCGATAACATGGGCAATATCATTGCCATCAAAAAGGGTGCTTCGGATCAAAAAGTAATGGTAGCGGCTCACATGGACGAGATTGGGTTCATTGTCAGTCATATTGATGAGAATGGTTTTGTGCGATTTCAAACCTTAGGCGGTTTTGATCCCAAAACCCTCACCGCACAACGGGTCATCATCCATGGCAAAGAAGATGTGATTGGAGTGATGGGATCCAAACCTATCCATGTGATGAGTGCGGAAGAAAAACAAAAAGTTGCGAAACAATCCGACTACTTCATTGATCTCGGGATGAACAAAGAAGAAGTCGAAAAAATCGTATCAATTGGTGATTCTATCACTCGTGAAAGAGAACTGATAGAGATGGGCAACTGTGTCAACTGCAAATCCATCGACAACCGTGTATCTGTTTTCATCTTGATCGAAACACTGAAGAAAATCAAAAGACCATCCATGGATTTTTATGCAGTGTTTTCTGTACAAGAAGAAGTTGGACTCAGAGGAGCCAATGTTGCCGCCCATAGCATCAACCCTGATTTTGGAATTGCACTAGATACTACGATCGCTTATGACCTGCCAGGTGCGCAAGCCCACGAGTACGTGACCAAATTGGGTGAAGGTACTGCCATCAAAATCCTTGATGCCATGACCATCTGCGACCAAAGAATGGTGCGTTTCCTCCGAGAAACTGCCAATCAAAAAGGTATCAAATGGCAGAATGAAATCCTCGTCGCAGGAGGCACGGATACAGCCAGCATCCAGCAAAAAGGGAAGAACGGCGCGATAGCAGGGGCTATTTCTATCCCAACTCGTCACTTGCATCAAGTCATCGAAATGGCGCACAAAGACGACATCAACGGGTCTACACAACTGCTGATTGCAGCTTTGGAAAACCTAACCAACTTTGATTGGGGCTGGGAATAAACACCAAATCCAGACTGCTGTAACAATTTGCTAACACCAAAGATGTAACGCTAGTGTAACCAACTAAAAAGACTTTGTATAAATTGTGCCAAAATCAATTTTGATTGACTTTGATACCATCATTATGAACTATGGGATTCCGATCTGTACTCAGTAAGCCATTTGCCAAATACATCGTCAACGACCAAAAAAAATGGTCGATGGATGCTATCAATACCCAATTCAAAATACTTGAATCTATTGTAGCCAAAGCCAAAAACACACAGTTTGGCAGGGATCATTTCTTTAGCGAAATCCGCAATTATGAGGATTTCAAAAAAGCTGTGCCAGTCTCTGATTATGAAGGAATCAAAGACTATATCGAGAAGATCAAAAAAGGAGAAAGCGATGTACTCTGGCCAGGTAAGCCAGAATATTTTGCCAAAACCTCAGGCACTACATCTGGCACCAAGTACATTCCCATCACTAAGGATTCGATCCCTAATCATATCAATAGTGCTAGAAATGCCCTATTGACCTATGTACACAACTCTGGCAATAGTCAGTTTTTGGACAAGAATCTGATCTTCCTGTCTGGCAGCCCGATCATGACCAAAACCGCAGGCATTCATACAGGACGACTGTCTGGCATTGTCAACCACCACGTACCAGGCTATCTGCGCGCTAACCAGATGCCTAGTTTCGAAACCAACTGCATCGAAGACTGGGAAACCAAAGTGGATACCATCGTGGAGGAAACGCTTTCAAAAGACATGAGTCTGATCTCAGGGATACCACCTTGGGTACAGATGTATTTTGACAGGATCACTTCCAAGACTGGCAAACCGATCAAAGATGTTTTCCCCAACTTTTCTCTATTTGTGTACGGAGGGGTCAACTTCCAGCCCTACAAAGGAAAAATATTCGAAAGCATCGGCAAGACCATCGACTCAGTCGAGACTTATCCTGCATCTGAGGGCTTCATTGCCTATCAAGACACTTTGGATCAAGAAGGACTTTTGTTGTTATTGAATTCTGGCATTTTCTTCGAGTTCATCCCTGCGGATGAATATTTCGATGAGAACCCTACACGACTGAGCATCGGCGAGGTGGAATTGGGCGTCAACTATGCCTTGATCATCAACAGCAATGCTGGGCTTTGGGGTTATTCGATTGGTGATACGATCCAATTTGTATCCAAAGACCCCTACCGAATACTGGTAACGGGTAGAATCAAGCATTTTATCTCTGCATTTGGTGAACATGTCATCGGTCAGGAGGTCGAAAAAGCCATGAACCATGCCTTGAACTTACATCCTGAGGCTGAACTGGTGGAATTCACCGTAGCACCCCAGGTGACACCTGAGTCTGGATTAGCAAGACATCAGTGGTTTGTAGAGTTCGACACACTACCTGCAGATATGACTCGATTCAGAGAGATCTTGGATCAGAAATTAACAGAGCTGAACTCTTACTACTTGGATTTGATCACGGGCAATATTCTTGAGAAACTAGAAATCATCCCTTTGAAGAAAAATGCCTTCATCGACTACATGAAGTTGCAGGGAAAACTCGGAGGACAAAACAAAGTGCCACGACTATCTAACGACCGAAAAATTGCGGATGAATTGATGAAATTTAGATTTTAGACAATAGACTTTAGATATTAGACAAAAATATTAGGAATGGCAGATTTTACATTTTATCATTTAAAATCCGATTCCATAAACCCTTAATAGTTGAAAAAAACAATCTCTATCCTTGGTTCGACCGGATCTATCGGTACGCAGGCACTTGAAGTCATTGCAGCGAATCCCGACAAATTCGAGCTGGAAGCCATCTCTGCCTACAACAACGCAGACTTACTCATCAAACAAGCCATCCAATTCAAGCCTAACGTAGTAGTCATCGGCAATGAAGACAAGTACGAGCAGGTGTTTGCAGCATTGGATTCATTGGACATCAAGGTATTTGCGGGAGAATCAGGCTTGTGTCACATCGCCGAAATCGAATCTGTCGATATTGTATTGACAGCATTGGTCGGATATGCAGGATTGAAACCCACCGTAAGAGCAGTGCAAGCAGGAAAGACGATTGCACTGGCCAACAAAGAAACCCTCGTCGTAGCAGGTGAACTGATCACCCAACTGGCGCAAGAATACAATTCCTTGATCCTACCAGTTGATTCAGAGCACTCTGCTATTTTCCAATGTTTGACTGGCGAATATGGCAATCCAATAGAGAAAATCATCTTGACTGCCTCAGGAGGGCCGTTCAGAGGAAAAGACAAGACTTTTTTACAATCCGTCAAAAAGGAAGCCGCGCTCAAGCATCCCAACTGGGACATGGGTGCCAAGATCACCATTGATTCGGCTTCATTGATGAACAAAGGTTTGGAAGTGATAGAGGCCAAATGGCTCTTTGGATTGAAACCTGAGCAGATAGATGTCATCGTGCATCCTCAGTCGATTATCCACTCGATGGTGCAGTTCGAAGACGGATCCATCAAAGCACAGATGGGATTGCCAGACATGAAGCTCCCCATCCAATATGCGATGACATTTCCTGATCGAATTAAAAGCACATTTCCTAGGTTCGATTTTACAGAATACCCATCTTTGACATTCGAAAAACCAGATGTAGAGACTTTTAGGAATCTCGGATTCTCTTTCGAGGCGTTGAAAAAGGGAGGCAACATGGCCTGTATTCTCAATGCCGCCAACGAAATTGTCGTATCAGAATTCCTAAAAGACCGTATAGGGTTTTTGGAGATGTCCGATGTAATCGAAAAATGCATGGACAAAGTCGCTTTCATTTCGTCCCCCAACTTGGAGGATTACATGGAGACGGATAAAGAAACAAGAAAAATCGCACTAGATATAATTAGTTAATGGAAGGATTAATCATGGCAGCCCAACTCATGTTGGGATTATCAATATTGGTAGGATTACACGAAATGGGACACCTACTTGCAGCCAAAGCATTTGGCATGAGAGTAGAAAAGTACTCCATTGGTTTCCCTCCTAAAATCTGGGGGTTCCAGTACGGTGAGACCGAATATTCATTTGGTGCCATCCCATTGGGAGGTTTTGTGAAGATATCAGGGATGATTGATGAGTCCCTCGACACAGAGGCCATGGCTGCAGAGCCAGAGCCATGGGAGTTCAGATCCAAACCAGCATGGCAGAGACTCATCGTCATGATGGGAGGCATCATTGTCAACGTCATCACAGGTATCGTGATCTTCATCACCATGACCTACAGCAACGGCGACTCTTATGTCACCAAAGATGCCCTCAATCAGCACGGTATCGTTGCCTATGAATTGGCGGATGAAGTAGGATTCAAAACTGGAGACAAGATTTTAAAGGTAAACGGTAGCGATTTTGAGCGTTTTACTGACCTGATCAACAATGACGTGATTTTGAATGAAAATTCTACTTACACAGTACAGCGTGCAGATTCTGTGTTTGACATCACACTACCGAGTGGTTTTTTGGATCGCTATGCAGACAAAAAGAAATACGACGGCATGTTTTTGGGTATCCGTCAGCCTTTTGCAGTAGGTCAGGTGCAATTGGGCAGTCTGGCAGCTGAAGGTGGCCTACAAGAAGGAGACAAGTTTGTGTCCATCAATGGACAACCAATTACCTATTTTGATGAACTCAAAAGTACGCTGACGGCCAACAAAGACAAAGAAATCACCGCAGTGGTGGTAGACCCACAAAACACACAGAGACAACTTGACCTTACGGTTGGCGAAGATGGCACTTTGGGTTTTGTAGCAGACATTCAATTGGACTTGGCACACGAAGATTTTACCTTTGGTGAGTCGGTCAACAAAGGTACAGAGCAGGCATTCAACGTGGTTTGGGTCAACATCAAAGCCTTCGGCAAAATATTCAGAGGTGAGGTGTCAGCCTCTAAGTCTTTGAGCGGCCCGATTGGAATCGCGCAGATGTTTGGAGGTACATGGAACTGGAACAAATTCTGGAGCTTGACAGGCCTTCTCTCTATGGTCTTGGCTTTTATGAATTTCCTACCCATCCCAGCCTTGGACGGTGGACACGTGGTGTTCTTGACCTATGAGATGCTCTCTGGTCAAAAACCATCTGACAAGTTCCTAGAAGGAGCACAAAAAGTCGGCATGGTCTTGCTACTAGGCCTCATGGGCTTTGCGATCTTCAACGACCTATTCAAAGCAATCTTCTAAGAGACCTTTTTTACATCAACCGTTCGCTACGGTTTGATTGATGATATTTAGATAGCCCCTGGTTTAAAAACTCGGGGCTATTTTTTTTATAAGGGGGTTGGAATAATTCAGCCTCTCTCCTCTATCTCCCGCAAGTTTAGCGGAGAATTTAGAGATGGCATTCAGTCCGCTTGAGCAATAGCTTTTTAATCTCCTTGGTGTATCCAAACAATTCTGTCTCCGTCGTAGTAGATCAGCTTCCTGAAAATTTAAAGTGCTTGCAAACACTAATAGGGATAAATAAGATATCATACTATTATCTAGATATTAGTCAACTACTCTTATACAACCATTTATGATCGCTACTTGATCTTCAAGATAACATTTAAATTCCTTAAGCCAGAATACAAAGGCATCCCGATTGAGAGTATGATTTTTTGTATTTCAGAAAAAGTCTTGATTATCCAACCAGCCTCCCCAGTTGCAAATTGAAAACTTGCTTGATTATCCAACCACAAGTTACGCGCCGCTAAACTTGCGGAATTGTAGGGAACAAGCTACTTCAATTGGCTATTTGGAATCTGAATATTAACTAATCACTTTTGACCCAAGTCCCCATCCCTTCATTAAGTTAACGATTTACCCTTTTGAGACTTCGTCATTTTGCCTATCTTGACAGTCGTAATTCATAGCACCTGTTGATGAGATTTCCACTAGTTTTAGTCTTCCTCCTATTTGTCCAACTATCTTCGCATGCTCAGCAAATGCGCTATGGTGTAGTACTCAATGGCAATACAGTAGGCACCTTAGATCTTCATACCACATCTGGCAGTATCTACTTGACCAGTTCGGAGACAAAGCTGTCCTACGTCAGTACTGAGGACTCCACCTACATCTATACCAGGACTGATTATATGGAAGAGCAAACTGGCTATCTCATTGCCGTCAATACCCGACTCAGTCTGAGCAAGGGAGATACTACCAGTCAGACACGCATTGTGAACAGCCCTCTGCGCACTGACAATGCTATCCCCGTTGGACCAGTAATGATCAAGAACCTCAGCATCAAGCGACTCAAAAAGATAGGTGACAGCACCCAATTCTACACTTACTCTCCAGACTATCAATCCAACATCACCGTCCATCGATCGATCCAATCTCAAACAATCTATCAAGCGAAGAAATACTGGATCGTAAGAGATTCTATCCCTGGTCTGTCTCCCATCATCAGTCAATTTGACCAAAAATTCAACCTGGTTTCATCCACACAGCTCTCTGCACTTGGGCAAATAGACATCAGGCCTAGTCTCCCCACCGATACTATTCCTGCGATGCTCTCCGTCGCAGTTACATCGCCAACCATTGCCTCCAACATCCTACTACCTGACCCACTCAATATCAATGCCATCGAAGTGCAGATCACTGATGCTTTGGGTCTCACGACGGATTTGCAACTGGCAGACAACACCTTCTCTCCACTGCCACTGGACAGCCTAGAGATAGAGAAAACCCTAGATGGCAATCTCATCGTGGACTCAGACAATCTGGACGTTTTCTCAGAAGCGGACTCTCTTACGATGCATTTGGCTAGCCCATTTGATCAAGCACTAACATTGACACACTATTGTCAAGAACAGCATTTTAGGTTCCCTGCGCTCAAACTCGTGACACTGGCACGAGCCATTGACCTACCTGCGAGATTGGTTCGAGGATATTATTACCAGTATGGCGTTTGGGTGCTGGGTTATTGGACGGAAATCGGAATCTCTGATGAATGGGTCATTTTCAATCCCAATCTCCACAGCTCCATCAATCCATCACTGTACATCCCCTTGGTCAAAAGCACACTGGATCAAGGTCTGACTGCACTCTTTGATACTCCTGCTGTCCAGTCCATCGAGATCACCGAATACCTCTGGAAGAGAAGAGCCTACCACTTACAAGACCCCAAGCGAAACCCAAAGAAAGGTCAGTACAGCAATCAAGGACTGGGTCTGAGTTTTGAAATTCCCAAGGATTTCGAAATAGTAGCTCAAGACAGTGTGGTTATCTCTCCTACTTTCCTTACACTAAGATCGGAGCTTGGACACATCCATTTCGAACAAATCACCTTAGCGCAAGACATCCAGCAGACCATAGAAAGCATCATCAAAGCTTACACGCCAAATGCCAATATCGAGAGCAACAAGGACATACCAGCTTTTCAGGGGATTTCGGAATCAAAAGCCTGTCTTGTCATCCCTCAATCCAGTAGCCTGATCGTCATCCGCATCAACTCCCCTGCCGCAGGCATGATCCTAAATACCCTCTGCCACAAAAATCTACAAATCGAAGACTAACGAACCCAATTGACTGAAAATACTCCCATCAATTCTTCGCCAATCACCCCAGTAACTTTCTATTATTTCTATCTTTGCCGAAAAAAAATTCGTGCAAAAAGATTTCAAACGATACACAATTACCTCTGCGCTTCCTTATGCCAATGGTCCTCTTCATATTGGCCATATAGCTGGAGCCTACTTGCCTGCTGACATCTACGTCAGATACCTACGTGCCAAAGGCAAAGACGTGACCTACGTTTGCGGTAGTGATGAGCATGGTGCAGCCATCACTCTTCGCGCCAAAAAAGAGGGTATTACACCCAAAGAAATTATCGACAAGTACCACGAGATCAACAAAAAGACCTTCGAAGAATTCGGAATAGCATTTGACATCTACCACAGAACCTCTGCGCCGATTCATCACGAGACCTCTCAAGAGTTTTTCACCAACCTATACAACAAAGGTGAGTTCACCGAAAAGGAATCTGAGCAGTTCTATGACGAAGATTTCAATCAGTTCCTAGCGGACAGATATGTGACTGGCACTTGCCCCAACTGCGGCTATGAAGCAGCCTACGGCGATCAGTGTGAGAAGTGTGGCACTTCACACAACCCTACCGACCTGATCAATCCTGTATCGACCTTGAGTCAGAAACCACCAGTATTGCGTACGACGAAGCACTGGTACTTGCCACTAGACAAATACCAGCCTTGGTTGGAAGAATGGCTGATAGAGGGCAAAAAAGGCGAATGGAAGACCAACGTCTATGGACAATGCAGCTCATGGCTCAAAGCAGGTCTACAACCCCGTGCTATGACCAGAGATTTGGACTGGGGCGTAGATGTGCCGCTACCAGATGCTGAAGGCAAAAAACTGTATGTCTGGCTAGATGCTCCAATTGGCTACATCTCTGCGACCAAAGAATGGGCTAGTCAAAACGGTAAAAACTGGGAAGACTACTGGAAGAAACAAAAAAATGAAGCTGATGACGCTTGCTTGATACACTTCATTGGCAAGGACAACATCGTATTTCACTGCATCATTTTCCCATCCATTCTACATGCGCATGGAGACTACATCTTACCAGAAAACGTGCCTGCCAATGAGTTTTTGAATCTGGAGGGAGAAAAAATATCTACTTCGAGAAATTGGGCCGTGTGGTTGCATGAGTACATCGAAGACTTCCCAGGCAAAGAAGACGTTCTTCGTTACGTACTTTGCTCCAATGCACCAGAGTCCAAAGACAATGATTTTACCTGGAAAGACTTCCAAGCAAGAAACAACAACGAGCTAGTAGCGGTTTATGGCAATTTCGTCAACAGAGCAGTAGTACTGACACACAAGTTCTTTGAGGGCAAAGTACCTGCACAGCATCAGCTAGAGCAAATCGACGAAGATGTCATCGCCGAAATCAAGAATTTCCCTTCCAAGATATCAGACAGCATTGACAAGTTCAGGTTCAGAGAAGCTCTAGCGCACCTGATGGATTTGGCGAGGTTGGGCAACAAGTACTTGGCCGAAACAGAGCCTTGGAAGCTCATCAAGACGGACAAAGATCGTACAGCCACGATCTTGAACATAGCACTACAGATAGCTGGCAATCTTGCCATTCTATCCGAACCTTTTCTTCCAGCTACTTCAGCCAAGCTGATGAATATGCTGAATTTAGACAACAATGCTTGGTCAGAAGGAGGCAAAACGAATATTATCTTTGCAGGACAAGATGTAGGTCAAGCCACCTTGCTCTTCGACAAGATCGAAGATGAAGCCATGACCGCACAAATCGATAAACTAGAGAAATCAAAACCAGTGATAGAAACTACAGACAATTTGGAACCAGAAAAGGCAGTGATTCAATTTGATGACTTTATGAAGATGGACATAAGAATTGGAAAAATCCTAGAAGCTGAAGCAGTTCCGAAATCTAACAAATTGTTGAAATTCAAAGTAGACACAGGTATAGACACCCGCACTGTGCTCAGCGGTATAGCCAAACATTACACACCAGAGGAAATGATTGGCAAACAAGTGACTATATTGGTCAATCTGGCACCACGCAAAATCATGGGATTTGAATCTCAAGGAATGATTTTAATGGCAGAAGACAAAGACGGACAGTTGCGTTTGATACAGCCTAATGAAGCAGTTCAAAACGGCTCACAAATAAGTTAATCGACTGATCTTACTCTCAAACCACTAGGAATTGATTTGAATTCATGTCCTGCACTCAATCATTTTGCATGCAGGGTATGAATTAGTTGTTTCTTTCCCCAATTAGGCACTATATTTAACATCTCGAACAAAATAGGCATGACAGACAAGGACAATATCACAGTACTCTATGTAGATGACGAAGAATTAAACCTTTTTCTTTTTGAAAAAAGTTTTGAGTCTGTATACCACGTAGTAACTGCTTTGTCTGGTGAAGAAGGTCTCAACAAACTTGAGAACTATCACAAAAAGATCATAGTGGTGATTAGCGACATGAGGATGCCTGCTATGAATGGCATAGAGTTCATCTCCAAGGCCAAAGAAAAGTTCGACAACATCGCTTATTTCATTCTTACAGCCTTTGATTACAACGAAGAGATTGAAAACGCCCTAGACAAAAAACTCATTCACAGGTTTTTTACCAAGCCATTTGACATATCAGAAATCCAAGAAGCCATCGATGATGCGCTGACACAGCTAGATGCATAAAAAAAGCCATCCGCCTTGCGACGGATAGCTCTGTAATCAACTTCAATTATCTTTATAGATCAACCGATTGAGATTCTTTTGAACTCAGCAACGGTCAAACCTTTGCTTACGGTATCCAAATATTGTGCTATCGACAAGTTACTATCTTTTACAAAAGATTGTGCAAGTAAAGTGTTGTCTTTGTAAAATTTATTCAATTTTCCTAAGGCAATTTTCTCAAGCATCTCTTCTGGCTTGCCTTCTTGTCTTGCCATGTCCTTTCCAATCTCTATTTCTTTCTCTACGACAGTAGCATCTACACCATCTTTGTCCACAGCGATAGGGTTCATTGCAGCGATTTGCATAGCTACATCTTTACCGGCTTCAGTCACATCCACACCGTTGGTGTTTTTCAGAGAGACCAATACACCTAGCTTGCTGCCAGAGTGAACGTAAGGAACGATTGCTTCGCCTTCCATTACTTCGTAAGCTACTACGTCCATTTTCTCACCGATTTTACCAATCATATCGATGATTCTATCTTGGAAAGTAAGGTCTCCAGATTTCAACGCTTTCAAGGCTTCAGCATCAGCAGGCTTGTTTTCAAAAGCAGCTGTTGCTAGGTCATTTCCTAGTGCCATGAACTCATCGTTTTTAGCCACAAAGTCAGTTTCACAAGAGAATGCCACTACTACACCTGTAGTCTTGTCAGCGTTAGTTTTCACGAACACTACGCCTTCATTTGTTTCTCTGTCTGCTCTAGATGCAGAAACTTTTTGTCCTTTTTTTCTAAGCAATTCGATTGCCTTGTCAAAATCACCTTCAGCTTCAACCAAAGCTTTTTTACAATCCATCATACCAGCTCCAGTCAACTGACGTAGCTTGTTTACTTCTTGTGCAGTAATTGCCATCTCTAAATATCGTTTTATGTTTTTACTTCTATTTTCAAGTCTGTTTGGCAATCAAACAGATTTACCTGTCGACAGACAGGCTTAAACAAAAATTGAACCCCGTAATGTTGGGATTCAATTTTTATATTTTGAATACTATTTCAAAGTATTATTTATTATTCACCTTTCTCGTCGATAGCCGCTTTAGCCGCTGCTCCTTCTTGATCCTTAGCCTCGTCCTTGTCCTTCTTTCTTTCTGCCAAAGACTCTTCCAATTGCTTTCCAATATGACCTACGATCAATTGGATTGATTTGAAAGCGTCATCGTTAGCAGGGATTGGGAAATCTACCTGATTTGGATCCGAGTTAGTATCCACCATTGCGAATACTGGAATGCCCAATTTCTGAGCTTCTTTGATAGCAATATTCTCTCTCTTGATGTCCACTACGAATAGTGCAGCAGGAAGTCTAGTCAAGTCAGCAATACCGCCCAACACTCTTTCCAGTTTAATTTTCTCTCTGCTGATCATCAACTTTTCTCTCTTTGCCAAGTTCTTGAAAGCATCATCTTTCAACATCTTGTCCATTGAGGACATCTTTTTTAACGATTTTCTGATCGTCGCAAAGTTAGTCAACATACCACCCAACCATCTGTCGGTAACATATGGCATTCTTAATCTTTTCGCTTCCTCAGTTACGATTTCTCTTGCTTGCTTTTTGGTAGCAACGAACATGATTTTTCGTCCTGATTTCACGATCTGCTTGAGTGCATTTGATGCTTCTTCGAGGCATTCAAGCGATTTATAAAGATCTATTATATGGATACCATTCTTCTCCATGAAGATGTATGGTGCCATTTTTGGATCCCACTTTCTCGTCAAGTGTCCGAAGTGAACACCAGCATCAAGTAAGTCTTTGTGCTCTAATTTGGCCATTAAGTTTACTTATATAAATGAAATTATTATTAACGCTTACTGAACTGGAATGCTCTTCTCGCTTTTCTTCTACCTGGCTTCTTACGCTCGACCATTCTTGGATCTCTCGTCATGAATCCTTCTTTCTTCAAAGGAGGTCTGTGCTCAGGGTTCAGTTCTACCAACGCTCTAGAGATTGCCAATCTGATACCTTCAGCTTGACCTTTCATTCCTCCTCCAGATACATTGATTTTCATATCAAAGTTGCCGTCTTCAGCTACCAATACGAGTGGCTGTTTTACGATTGTCTGGTAGATTTCAAACGGGAAATATTCTTTCAAATCCCTGTTGTTGATTTTAACATCGCCTTTTCCAGGTGTCATATACAACCTAGCTACTGATGTTTTTCTTCTACCAATGGTGTTTATTACTTCCATTCAGATTAAAGTTTTATCTCTTTAGGAGTTTGTGCAGCGTGCTTGTGCTCCGCTCCTTCGTATACGTACAAATTATTAAACAAAGATCTACCCAAGCTATTCTTAGGAAGCATACCTCTGACAGCTCTCTCGACCAAAATCGTAGAAGACTTAGCCTTCACCTCGTTTGGAGTCTGAGATCTCTGTCCTCCAGGAAAACCAGTGTGAGAGATATATTGCTTATCAGTCCACTTTTTACCTGTAAGTTTCACCTTATCAGAGTTTACAACGATTACATTGTCGCCACAATCTACATTAGGTGTATAACCTGGCTTGTGCTTGCCTCTGATCATCTTAGCAATCTCACTTGCCAATCTTCCTAATACTTTTCCGTCAGCATCTACCACTACCCATTGCTTGTCAGCTGTAGCTTTATTGGTGATCGCTGTTTTATAACTTATTGAATCCACTTATCTATGATTTTATTATAATCAAAATCCTACTGCCCTCAAAAAGGGACACAAAAATAGAATTTTACTTTGCAAAATGCAAAGCAGAATAGAAAAATAAAGTTGACCACCCCCCTATTTATTGAAAATATCATCCAAATTTCTCTATCTTCTTTAATATCATGTCCATATCCTTAGGATAATCACAGGCTACCTTGATGATTTTGTCTCCAAACGGATTGATTTCAATCTCATATGCATGCAAGGCTACTCTGTCAAACAGTGGCCTTTCTTCCTTGTCATCGGAGAGCTTGTATTTCTTTTTGATTTTGGATAGAAAAATAGGCAACCCTCCATAGTAGGTATCTCCACAGATCGGGTATTCCAGATAGGACAGGTGTGCCCTGATCTGATGTCGCCTGCCTGAGATGGGCTTGGCTTCAATCAAAGTATAGTTGCCATAGTAAGCCTTGGCTCTAAAGAGAGTAGTAGCTTCCTTTCCTCTTTTGGGATCTACCTTGACACGACCAGAGCCAGCTACGCGCAGTCCCATATCTACCTGAATAGTATCCTCAGTGAAGCGCCCCTCGACCAAGGCGTGGTAGATTTTGTTCACCTCCCTTGCCTCAAACTTCAATGCAGCAGCGCGGTAGGCCTCTTCATCCTTGGCCAACAGCAA
Source organism: Reichenbachiella agarivorans (assembly GCF_025502585.1). Taxonomy (NCBI): domain Bacteria; kingdom Pseudomonadati; phylum Bacteroidota; class Cytophagia; order Cytophagales; family Reichenbachiellaceae; genus Reichenbachiella; species Reichenbachiella agarivorans. The sequence goes on from NZ_CP106679.1 coordinate 264,730, forward strand.
AGCACCGCTGGTTTCCTTGTCCAGCCTATGACAGACTGTGATTTCAGGATATACCTCACGAAACATAGATAGTATATTGCGTGGATCACTCCTATCCTCTAGCGTAGATATCATCGTAGGCTTATTGATCACTAGGTAGCGATCATCTTCGTACACGATGATGTCAGAAATGTTATTTTGATTGAGCACTCTTTATTTTTTTGGCAAAGAAAGCCAAAGAAATGGAATATGAGACTATTGAGGCTTATACTTATTGAGTTCGAAACTGAATGTAGACCCTTCGCCAGGGGTACTGACTACCTTGATTTCGCTATCATGTGCTTCGACTATATGCTTGACGATCGACAAGCCCAGCCCTGTACCACCAATAGCCCTTGAGCGACTTTTGTCGACACGATAAAAACGCTCAAAGATACGATTGAGGTGTTCGGTTGGGATTCCTATGCCCCTGTCTTTCACTATTACATTTTGTCTCTTGCCTGTATCCACTACGGATACTTCCACTACTCCACCCTCGTCTGAATATTTGATCGCATTGGTGATCAAATTAACTAATACTTGGTGAATTCGCTGGCTGTCTACCAGTACTTTGATTTCTTCGGATCGCTCGTGATTGGTCTTGAGTGTCACTTTGTGCTTATGTGCATTTTCTTCCATCTGGTCAAAAATCTCATAAATCTCCTCGCAAATATCCACAGGCTCCAGTTGCATCGTGATGTCTCCTGCCTCCATGTGAGAGACCGTCAACAAGTCCTGAACAAGCATATCCAATCCATCCAGATTCTTGGCGGCCTTTTTCAAAAACTTCATCCGGTTGTTTTTGTCATCAATCGCACCATCCAGCAAGGTGTGTACAAAACCCTGCGCAGCAAATATGGGCGTCTTCAACTCATGCGACACGTCAGCCAAAAACTGCCTCCTAAACTTGGCTAGTTGTTTCAATTCCTCGATTTCACTCTGCTTGCCATGCGCATAGGCATAGATTTCCTGATGAATCTGGTTGAGCGAACTGTGACCGTACCGTTTGTTCTCTTCTAGTTTGGACAAGTCATTGGCACGGATCTGTTCAAACATATTGTAGATACTTCGCAGTTCCTTGAAGAACAAAAACTCTAAAACAATATTGATCAATATATACCCTGTACCAAAGGAAATAAAAAACACCAGCCAATAGACGTAATTGGGCACATCGGGCAATAGCACCAGACTACCCAACACCACGGCTGCTATGCAACCCGAAAGAATGAGCGCAAGCCCTCTAGAATTTAATAGCATATTTACTTTTCAGGATCACTCTGCATCAAACTTGTAGCCAACACCCTTGATCGTGGTGATGTAGCCCTCGCCGATTTTTTCTCTGACCTTACGGACATGGACATCTACTGTCCTAGCCAACACGTACACATCTGTCCCCCAAATGTTGTACAATAGCTCATCTCTGCTAAACACCTTGCCAGGATGCTGCGCCAGGAAATACAGTAATTCAAATTCCTTTTTTGGAAGTGAAAACTCTTCCTCATTTCGCTTGACAGTATAGCTCTGACGATCAATATGGAGATCTCCAGCCATGACATTATCCTCCTGATCGACATCCTTTTTGGATCTTCTAAAGATTGCATTGATTCGGCTCATCAATGCGCGAGGCTTGATAGGCTTGGTGAGATAATCATCCGCACCATTGTCAAAAGCGGCCACTTCTGAATACTCCTCTACACGAGCAGTCAAAAAGATAATGAAGCTATTGGCCAATTCTTTGAACTCTCTCAACTGTCGACAGGTCTCTACTCCGTCCTGTCCTGGCATCATGATATCCAGCAAGATCAAATCTGGCACAAATCCTTTGGCAATGTTGACTGCTTCCATTCCAGTTTCAGCTACCTCTACCTCGTATCCCTCCTTTTCCAAGTTATATTTTAATAAATCTAAAATATCAACCTCATCATCAACAACTAGTATTTTCTTACTTCCAGACATGATTTTTTACACCTAAATAACTTTTGGATTAATTCATGATTAAAAAACGCTCAAAACTTATACTTTTTATTCAATTCAAAGTGATAAATCGTAAGTGGTAACAAAATAGTAACATTTGGGAAATAAAATTAACTCATTCTTTCTGTCTTTGCATTTTTTAATCCCGAGCAAAAGTAATACTAATTTTTTTAGTAATTAATTTTAGAAATCAAATAATCAATCGTATAATTGCTAAAATATTTACTCTTTCTGCGTTTCACAAAAACGGATAGAATAGGGAAATAAGACATAAATTACAGACCTATTATTAATACCAAAAAATAAATGACATGGGCGAAAACGCTGAAAAACAAAAAGCACTTCAACTCACACTAGACAAGCTAGAAAAGGCCTACGGCAAAGGCGCAGTGATGAAACTTTCCGACGAGGTGGTTTCGGATGTCCCATCCATCCCTACAGGATCAGTCAGTTTGGACATGGCACTGGGAATAGGCGGTCTACCCAGAGGAAGAGTAGTCGAAATCTACGGCCCAGAATCTTCTGGAAAGACCACATTGACGCTGCATTGTATCGCAGAAGCACAAAGACAAGGAGGCATGGCGGCATTTATAGATGCTGAGCATGCATTTGATAGAACCTACGCCGAAAAACTAGGAATTGACACTGAGAACCTGCTCATCTCACAACCAGACAATGGCGAACAAGCCCTGGAGATCGCTGAGCACTTGATCCGATCTGGAGCCATAGACATCATCGTCATTGACTCAGTGGCAGCTTTGGTACCTAAAGCAGAACTAGAAGGCGAAATGGGTGACAGCAAAATGGGCCTTCAGGCAAGATTGATGAGCCAGGCCCTGAGAAAACTCACAGGAGCCATCAACAAAACAGGTTGTTGCTGTATATTCATCAACCAGCTGAGAGAGAAAATCGGTGTGATGTTTGGCAATCCAGAAACTACTACTGGCGGTAACGCATTGAAATTCTACGCCTCTGTGAGATTGGATATCCGCAGGATCGGACAAATCAAAGAAAGTGCTGACAACATACTAGGTAACAGAACCCGTGTCAAAGTAGTCAAAAACAAAGTCGCGCCTCCATTCAAGGTAGTCGAGTTTGACATCATGTATGGTGAAGGTATATCCAAAGTCGGAGAAATCATCGACATAGGCGTGGAACTCAACATTGTCAACAAAGCAGGCTCATGGTTCTCCTACAAAGGCAACAAACTAGGACAAGGCAGAGATGCCGTCAAAAACCTACTACTAGACAATCCAGAACTGATGGATGAGCTAGAAATAGCAATCAAAAACAAAATAAGTGGCAAAACAGAAGAAGTACCAGCCTAAATCTTATAACCACCCAAAGCAAAAGAGCAAGATGAAAGTCTTGCTCTTTTGCTTTGTATCAAACAAACCATGGATCATGATCTATAGCAAATTGAGTTCAAAAGTTCACGCATCGATTGGCTTGTGAGTCACAAGCCATGGGGATCAGGAGCAATAGCTCCAAGGTAGCGTTACCATAGACCAGAGCTAACGTTACCATGAGGTCGAGGTAACGGTTCAAAATGGTCAGGGTAACGGTTACTTGGCGCTGAGGTAACGGTACATGGGAGCTGAGGTAACGTTTAGTCAGAGAGATTTGCTCCCCACCATCAAAATATAAGGTTGAGGGTTAGTTTTGGTAGACACACTGTTTATAAAAGGGTAATCCTCTAGACTGGTAAAAAACATACAGTGGATTTCACATATTGTAATAGCCAGTTGTTGGCAGTAACATAAACTGAACTCACACTACACTCAAATTATCTTTTTCGGACTTGTCGCTAAAAATTTGTTTTCTATGATTTATACCCCAATTATGCAATTCCAAAATGACTTTTTTCAGGGTTTTGGAATGTTGTGTAGGTTTATATTCGGTTCTAACGGGAAAGCCGTTTAAGACAGCTCTTGTAATCAACTGATTTGCTTCCAAATCTTTCAACTCTTTTGACAAAACTTTAGTGCTTAACTTGGGGATACTTCGTTCAATTTCCCGAAAATGCTTGTTTCCTTCCCAAATTGAAATCAAAATTAACAGCTTCCATTTACCACCTATCACATCTAATGTGTCTCTTACTGGTAACAAAGCAGAGGTACACTCTTTATGTTCTTTTTTCTTCATATATGTTTAATTGATTACCTAAAAGTAATTGATTACCAAAAGGAAACTGATTACCAATAGTAATCATAAATAGTTAATTTTGGCATATTATTAATAACAACAATATAAAATGAAAAATAAGATTCTTACAGGTCTATGTATCCTATTCGGGTTAATGATGGTTAATTCGGGTTTAAACAAATTCTTCAATTATATACCAATGCCTGAAATGTCTGAAGAAATGATGCAAGTAATGGTCGGGTATATGACTATTAAATGGATTTTCCCACTTGTGGCTATTATCGAAATCATTGGTGGTATTTTAATAGCTATTCCAAAAACAAGAGCTTTGGGGGCAATAATAATTCTTCCAGTTATGGTAGGTATTTTTGTACATCATCTCGTCCTTGATATGTCAACTATTGGAATAGTACTGGTATTATTTGCAATTAATATATGGGCTATTGCAGATAATTGGAATAAATACAAACCAATGATAGAAAATTGATAGAGAAAATTTAAATACAGGCAGTAGTAAACTACCAATTTTATAGGTTGTTGAAAAAACACTACTGCCAATCGAGTAGACGGCTGTGAGCTATAAGCCCACAGTGCACCTCTCACCACCTGATTGTCCCTTTGTCTGGACAAATCAAGCGGTTCTCATAATCGCCGCATCACTAAATCAGACCTTCAGAAAGCACCTATTGGCTTGTGAGCCAATAGCCAAGGAAATATACCAACTATTTGAATCAAGTGGCTCACCATTTTCTTTCTCAATACACAATACTCAGGCCTCAATACTCTGTACACAATACTCCAAAAAGAAAGTAGCACGAGCCACAATCCGAGACACTTAATTTTTATAATTTTGCGACTCAAAAAAATCAAACAGATTAGGCATGTCAATATCTGCAAAATACGACCCATCAGAGATCGAGGGTAAAAGATACAAGGAATGGATGGACCATGGTTTTTTCAGCTCGAAACCAGATCCAAACAAAGAACCCTACACCATCCTCATCCCTCCTCCTAACGTCACGGGCGTATTGCACATGGGGCATATGCTCAACAACACCATCCAAGACGTCCTGATCCGCAAGGCCAGAATGGAAGGAAAAGAGGCCTGCTGGGTACCTGGCACAGATCATGCATCCATTGCCACAGAGGCCAAGGTGGTAAACCTGTTGAGAGAAAAAGGCATCACCAAGGCAGACCTGACCAGAGAAGAATTCCTCGCTCATGCCTTTGAGTGGAAGGAAAAATATGGTGGTATCATCTTGAATCAATTGCAACGCCTTGGCGCTTCTTGTGATTGGGACAGAACCTTCTTCACCATGGATGAGCAAAACTCTAAAGCCGTAGTAGATGTCTTCATCAGTTACTTCAATAAAGGATTCATCTACCGTGACTACAAAATGGTCAACTGGGATCCACAAGCCCAAACAACCATCTCCAACGAAGAAGTAATCTACAAAGACGTAGATGCAGCACTCTATTATATAGAGTATCCTATCGAAGGCAGTGATGAAAAAATAACCATCGCTACCACCCGACCAGAAACGATCCTCGGTGACACTGCGATATGCATCAATCCTGAAGACGAAAGATATGCACACCTGAGAGGCAAACGTGCTATCGTGCCGATGGTCAACCGTAGCATTCCCATCATCGAGGACGAATATGTTGACATTGAATTCGGTACGGGCTGTCTGAAAGTCACCCCAGCACACGACACCAATGACTATGATCTCGGTCAGAAGCACAACCTCGAAACCATCGACATCCTCAACGATGACGCGACACTCAACGAGAAAGCACAATTCTTTGTCGGACAAAGTAGAGAAGAAGCCAGAAAAAACATCACCAAACAACTGAAGCAAGATGGTTTCTTGGTGAAAACCGAAAACCTAAGACACAAAGTAGGCTTCTCGGAGAGAAATCCTGACACGGTGATCGAGCCAAAACTATCCCTACAGTGGTTTGTAGATATGCAAAAAATCGTCGGGCCAGCATTGGACAATGTCCTCAATGACAACATCCAGTTCTTCCCTGACAAGTTCAAAAACACCTACAAGCATTGGCTAGAAAACATCAAAGATTGGCCGATTTCAAGACAGCTGTGGTGGGGTCAGCAGATTCCTGCTTACTACTATGGTGAGAATGGTGTCGCTGTAGGCAAGACCAAAGAAGAAGCCTTAGCCATGGCCATCAAAGACACTGGCAATACTGCCATGACCTTGGAGGACTTGAAACAAGACGAAGACGTAGTGGACACTTGGTTCAGCAGTGCTTTGCTCCCAATCTCAGTTTTTGATGGATTTGAAAACCCTGATAACGAAGAGTTCAAATACTACTACCCTACCCAAGTATTGGTGACGGGTTGGGACATTATTTTCTTCTGGGTAGCCAGAATGATTATCTCTGGATATGAGTTTGGCAATGACAAACCTTTCGAAAAAGTTTACTTCACAGGGATGGTGAGGGATCTCAAAAGAAGAAAAATGTCCAAATCCTTAGGTAACTCCCCTGATGCGCTAGGACTGCTCGATCAATATGGTGCCGATGGTGTCAGAGTAGGCATGCTACTGAGCTCTGCTGCAGGCAATGACTTGCTTTTTGACGAGAAACTCTGCGAACAAGGCAGGAACTTCTCCAACAAAATCTGGAATGCCTTTCGTCTCATCAAGTCATGGGATATCGTAGATGGAGAACAAGAAGCCAGTGCAGCCATCGCCAATGACTGGTTTGGGCACAGAGTCAATCAGGTACTAGAAGAGGTAGATGATTTATTCAGCAAGTTCAGATTGTCTGAAGCTTTGATGACTACATATAAATTGGTCTGGGATGATTTCTGTTCATGGTATCTGGAAATGATCAAGCCTAAGTTTGGTGAACCGATCGATCAGAAGAGCTATAATCAGGCGATTGGACACATCGAAAAATTGATGCGTATCATCCATCCGTTTATGCCCTTCTTGTCAGAAGAAATATGGCAAAACATCAAAGAACGCGAAGAGAAAGACTATTTGATCGTAGCTGCATGGCCTAAAGCCGAAGCATTCGATACAGATATGATTCAACAGACCAATGAGGCTTTTGAAGCTATCTCCAACATCAGAAATGTCAGAAACAGCTATGGTATCTCTCCAAAAGAGGCTTTGGAGGTCAACATTCGCTCTACAAACTACATGTCTTTGGAGCGGTATTTCCCTCTTATCACCAAGCTATCAAACATCTCTGCAATTGCAGAAACTGAGGACAAAGTAGAAAACGCTGACAGCTTCATCATCGACAGAGATGAGTATTTTGTCCTGCTGGGTGATCATGCCAATGCAGCAGATCAGGCTGAAGAAATAGAAGCCGAAATCAAGCGCCTCAAGGGATTCCTAGTCGGGATAGACAAAAAGCTGAGCAATGAGAAATTCGTCAGCAATGCTCCTGAAGAAGTCATCGCCATGGAAAAGAAAAAGAAAGCTGATGCAGAGGCAAAAATTGCCATGCTAGAAGCAAAACTCTAAAAACACAAAAAGCTGCTGGTAGAATCTACTGGCAGCTTTTTTCAAGATTCTAATCCATTCGCTATACCGTGAATTGTACATAGTTCACATCTAACCTCCCAAACTAGAAGACTAGTGAACCAAAAAAACCAACCCATCAAAACCTTGCTGCCATCAGGAGATTCAAATCCTTGAATCGCAACCCAAACTTGTTGGCCAGATGGTAATTGGTCATGAATCCCTTGTAGGCGTATACGCCCTTCATAAACCACACATTTTCAAAAATCATTTGATCGACACCTCCATATAGTGCAATGCTATTGAGTATCGGCGTGAAGATGTTGCTCAGTGCTTTGGTCGAAGTACGAGGATACCTAGACGCAATATTCGGTACGCAATAGTGAATCACACCATGCTTGATAAATACTGGCTTTTTGAGGTTGGTGGGATAGGAAGTTTCAAAACAACCGCCTTCATCGATACTCACATCGACAATTACCGCACCTTTTTTCATTCCCCGAACCAAGTCCTCAGATACGATCTTCTTCAATTGCCCCTTTTCACTACGAACCGCACCGATGACTACATCTGCTTCATACAGCGCCTTTTTCAGTGCTACTTGATCGATGGTAGAGGTAAATACCGAGGCTGACAAGATATGTTTCAAACGGTGCAACTTGTACAGATGCCTATCAAATATCTTCACTGACGCCCCCAAGGCAATGGCTGTTCTAGCGGCATATTCTGTCACAGTACCTGCCCCAATAATAACTACATTGGCAGCTGGCACACCTGTAATTCCTCCCAGAATAGCCCCTACGCCCTTTTTATCTGCGGACATGTATTCTGCAGCGATGGACATCACGGATACACCTGCGATTTCGCTCATCGCCCTGACAATTGGGAGACCTCCGACCTTGTCTTGGATGAACTCATAGCCTACAGCTATCGCTTTCTTTTGGTTGAGGAGTTCAAGTCTGCTTTTGATATCTGTTTCTTCTGCATGTACAGTAGAGATGATGGTCTGCCGACTCGTCATCCATTCGATCTCTTGTGTCGTAGGAAACTCCACTTTGACAATCATATCTGATTTGAATACTTCCTTCGCCCCAGAGGCCAGATTGGCACCCGCCTCCGTGTATTCTTGGTCTGAGAAATTGGCCGACTCACCCGTCCCTGGTTCAATGATGACTCGGTGTCCGTTGGCTGTCAGCGCACCTACCGCCTTGGGTGTCAAAGGAACCCTATTTTCATAGGTAGAGTTTTCTTTGGGAATTCCAATATTTAACTGCTGTGCCCCCTTTTTGATTGGCGCTAATTTCTCCTGCGGATAGCGTTTAGACTCCTCTATTAGAGAGGTCATACTATCTTGAATTTGTTCAGTCATGTTTGCTTAAGCTGATGATCCTCGTATTATCAGGAGACAATTTAATACTAATTTTCAGGTTTCGAGATGGAATCAAAGAGGGGATTTTTTCGCCCCACTCAATAAAACAATGATTGCCTGAGTAGAAATATTCATCACAACCGATATCCAGTGCTTCTACTTCATGGTTGAGTCTGTAGAAATCAAAGTGATAATACTCCTTGCCAACATCATCCACATAGACATTGACTAATGAAAAAGTAGGGCTACTGGTCTCATCTATGATGTCCAAATGCTTACAAATGGCCTTGACCAATGTGGTCTTACCAGCACCCATTTCTCCCTCAAAAACCCAAATCTTGTGATTGTCCGCATACTCAATGATGGATTGAGCAACTGCCGAAATATCCTCAATCGAATGTAACTTTAGTTCCATGACTAGTTTTTGGGTCTAAGATGAATCAATGGTACAATCATTTCTTCCAACGAAATCCCTCCATGCTGAAAAGTATCTTTGTAGTAATTCACGTAGTAATTATAATTATTTGGATAAGCTAAAAAATCATTCTTCTGAGCAAACACGTAGGAACTTGACACATTGGGACGTGGCAAGTGAAGATCCTCTGGATTCTTGCAGTTGAACACATCGTCGGTATTTACCTTCAGGTTCTTTCCTACTTTGTATCTCAAATTGGTATTGGTATTTCTATCTCCTACGATTTTAAGCGGCTTTTTGACTCTAATCGTTCCATGATCCGTCGTGATGACCACTTTGACCTTACGCTCAGACAAGATTCTCAACAATTCTAACAATGTGGAGTGCTGAAACCATGACATGGTCAATGAGCGATAGGCAGACTCATCTGGCGCCAGTTCTCTGATCATTTTCATATCGGTACGCGCATGCGATAGCACATCTACAAAATTATACACGATGACATTCAGATCGTTGCTCATCAGGTTATTGACATTGCTGACCAACTGCTTGCCTTGATTTTTTTGCAAAATCTTATGGTACGAGATGGATGCCTTGATGTTGTTGCGACTCAGATTTCGCTCAAGAAACTCCTTCTCATTGTTGTTTTTCCCTTCATCCTCTTCTTCTCCGACCCAAAGATCCGCATGCTTTTTGGCCATTTCGTCTGGCATCATGCCACTGAATATGGCATTCCTAGCATAAGCCGTCGTAGTAGGTAGAATGGAATAATAGGGCACTTCACTCTCTATAGAGTAAAACTCAGAAATGATCGGTTCCATCAAGTTCCATTGATCATAGCGCAAATTGTCTATGATGAAAACGAAAACCGGTTCTTCATTTCCCATGAGGGGAAAAACCTGCTCTTTCATCAAGCGGTGTGACAGCAAGGGCTTCTCAATATCGGCATTGTTGAGCCATGACTCATAACTTTCATAGATGAAGTCACAAAATTTAGCATTGGCCTCATCCTTTTGCATGTTGAGGATTTCTGCCATGTCCTTTTCTTCAGTTTCATCGATTCGAAGCTCCCAATAGACCATCTTGCGGTATATATCGATCCACTCTTGAAAATCCAAGTTTTCGTTGATATCCATGCTGATTCCTCTGAATTCTTGTTGGTAACTCATGTTGGTCTGCTCGGACACCAATCTTTTGTTGTCTAAGATTTTTTTGACCGACAACAATATTTGATTAGGATTCAAAGGTTTGATGAGGTAATCAGCGATTTTGGCTCCAATTGCCTCCTCCATGATGTGTTCCTCCTCACTCTTGGTAATCATCACCACAGGAATGGTTGCGTAATTCTCTTTGATACGAGACAAGGTCTCCAAACCTGTCAAACCAGGCATGTTTTCATCCAAAAATATGATATCAAAGACATCCGATCCAATCGCATCCAGGGCATCAGACCCACTGTTGACAGGTGTCACATCATACCCTTTGTTTTTGAGAAAAATAATATGCGGTTTCAACAAATCGATTTCGTCATCGGCCCACAATATTTTATAATTACGCATAATATTTAATTAGATTTGATCCACTTTTTAGTCTATGGATACATAGTTCAAAATAAGAAAAACCACAGCACTCTACCTATTAATCTCAGCGCAATTTGGCTACCAATAAAAACAAAATCATCAACGATCCTGTCTATGGCTTCATCACGATCCCCAATGATTTGATCTTTGAAGTGATTGAGCATCCTCATTTTCAACGCCTTAGAAGAATCAAACAACTGGGACTGACCAATTTGGTCTACCCTGGTGCCCTACATACACGGTTTCACCATGCCATAGGTTCAATGTATCTCATGCAGCAGACGTTGCACAACCTGCGAACCAAAGGAATTGAAATCTCTGACGAAGAACTAGAAGGGGCGCTTTTAGCCATTTTGCTCCACGACATAGGACATGGTCCGTTTTCTCACACCCTTGAGTTCAATCTACTGGATTCCGTCAAGCATGAGGACATCTCATTGATGTTTTTTCAACGGATCAACGAACAATTCCATGGAGCACTGCAGTTGGGCTTGGATATCTTCTCAGGACAATACCACCGACAGTTTTTTCATCAGCTGGTATCGAGCCAATTGGATATCGACAGATTGGATTACCTGAAAAGAGACAGCTATTTCACGGGAGTATCAGAGGGGAGCATTGGTTCGGAGCGCATCATCAACATGCTCAATGTGAGGGGAGATGAAATCGTAGTGGAAGAAAAAGGCATCTACAGCATAGAAAACTTCCTCAGCGCTAGACGGCTGATGTACTGGCAAGTGTACCTTCACAAAACTGCCGTCAGTGCAGAAGAAATGCTGATCCAGCTCATCAGACGAGCCAAATACCTGACACAACAAGGAGAAAATATCATGGCGACCCCTGCCCTGAGGTACTTTTTGGAACAAAAAATCACCAAGGCGTCTTTCAGCCAAGATGGCGAACTACTCGAATTGTTTGCATTGTTGGACGACAATGACATCTGGGGCTCGATGAAATTTTGGCGAGAGCATCCCGACACAGTACTGTCCACGATCAGCAAGAGTCTATTGGATCGTAGAATCTATAAAATCAAACTAGACAACCATGAGCATGATCAATCATTTATAGATAGCAAGAGGAAGGAAATCCAACTCAAAACCAAGCTCAATTCAGACGAACTCAGTTATTTTCTGTGTTCGGGTAGCATCAGCAATGCTGCCTATATCCACAGCGATCAAAAAATCAAGATACTCACCAAGCGTGGTGAATTAGTGGTCATTGAAGAGGCTACCGATCTACCCAACATCAAAGCCATGAGCAAGATTGTGACCAAACACTATCTCTGTTGGGCATCGGGGCTAGATTTTGGACGCTAGTTTTTAGTATTGAGACTTGAGTATTGAGTATTGAGACTTGAGTAGCGAGACACATGACATGATTCAATGCCTATTCAACACCAAATCGGTTAGTGCTTCAGATGCGTGATTCCAAAAATCTTGGTTCTTGATTCTAAAAAGCATTACCATCATGATAGCCTTTGCTAAAAAACACTAAATTTGCCGACTAATCATGAAACAACCTAAGTAAAAAGGATTTACAATGGAGAAAGAGACTACTATCGTACCAGCATACGACCCCAATTTACCACCAGTATACGACATCAATCAAATCACAAAGATTTTACCACACAGGTATCCATTTTTGTTGATTGACAAAATCTACCATTTGGATGACATTCATGTCGCGGGGATCAAGAACGTAACTTTCAACGAACCCTTTTTCCAAGGTCACTTTCCTAACAATCCCGTGATGCCAGGAGTCCTTCAAATCGAAGCAATGGCACAAATCGGCGGTATCTTGGTGCTCAACTCAGTACCAGACCCAGAAAACTATTGGACCTACTTTTTGGGCGTAGAAGGATTCAAGTTCCGCAAAATGGTACTTCCAGGTGATACCTTGGACATCAAATGCGAACTCTTGCAGCCCATCAAAAGAGGCATAGCCAAAATGAAAGGTACTGCTCATGTCAATGGAAAACTAGCCTCAGAAGGCAGCATGACCGCCAGTATCGTTCGAAAAGACGCATAACACACAAAGCCATTCTTTATGGAAATCACCCTTGACAAAATTGGCAAACGATTTTCTAATAAAGAATGGATTTTCAAAGACCTCAGTCAGCATTTCAAACCAGGAGACCGAATCGCCATCACTGGCTCCAACGGTAGTGGCAAGTCCACCCTACTCAAGATTATTGGCGGCATGGCTCTCCCCACGACAGGTGAGATTCAATACCACGATGGCGATACGCTCATGGATGCCGATCAACTCATCAATCACGTCAGCTTTGCCAGCCCCTACCTAGAACTCATCGAAGAATTTAGCTTGTCCGAGATGCTCCAATTTCATTTTCAATTCAAGAAAATCAGAGGATCACTCTCATTGAATGAGTTGATTGACAAAATGTATTTCACAGGTCATGAACACAAGTTGATTAAAAACTTCTCCAGTGGCATGAAACAACGGCTCAAACTAGGATTGTGTTTCTTCACACATTCGAGTTTGGTACTACTGGATGAACCTAGCTCTAACCTGGATCAAGTGGGCACAGACTGGTACCAAGAACAGATCCATAACCTTCCTCCAGAAGTGATTGTTTTTGTGGCATCCAACCTAGCCAGTGAGTATCAATTTTGTAATCAAATCATCAACATGACCCAATGATTTTGAATGTTTCTTGATTTACTTATAGCATAAAATTAGGTAGAGATGATAAAAAAAATTATTTTTGATACAGTTCAAAATAAATTTTCAATTTTTAACAACAACAACAACAGTATTATGAAAAAGTTTATTAACTATTTAACAGCAGCCTTGTTTCTTTCGATGGTAGTTCTATCAGGATGTGGTGGCAGTGATGACGATGGTGGAGATGGTGGTGACACTGACTATGAAACTATCGGCACATTGATGAATGGAACATACACTGCAACTAGTGTATCGAATCCTGATGCATCAGATGCAGACTGGACTGGATTCACATTGACTATCACTGGAGGTTCTGCAGACGGTGGAAATTACAGTACAGCTGGTGTTCCTGATGGTTTTTCTGCTGTATGGCCAGCAAGCGGTACTTGGACATTTGACAAGTCTTCTTCAACAGTAGTAATTGAAAGAAACGACGGTGTAGAAATGGATGCTGAAATCACCAATGATCTATTGGCTCAACTTAGTTTTGCAGTTGAATCTGGAGCAGCAGCTAGAACAAGTGAGGTTGATGGCACTTGGATTTTCAAATTAGCCAAACAATAATTTGACTCGATAGTCCCATACGGACTCTCAAAAATACACTAGCCGAAGGGGTTTCTCTTCGGCTTTTTTGTGCTCAAAATATTATGGAGAGATTATCAAATAATAAAGCGGTAAATGTGGCTACCAATCTGATTAAGCAGAGCTACCATTTAAGCTAGTAACCTTAGTTCGATTATTAATTGGAGAATGCGTTCAATAAAGGTAGTTTTTATCCTTTCGAAGTAAGAGAAGAAATCCCAGTCATAATCGTTTATCCTAAGTCTACAGGAGAGCTTTGTAAATACCGTCCTTACAACTTGCTCAAAGACCTAGAAAGGACTTTTGGTTAATATGAATCAAACGAGGGCTTATCAGGACGAATGCAATCAATCCAGAAACTTGGTAATCTCCTCGCTCAGCGGCTTGATTGTAGAGGGGAAGTATGCAAGTAATTGCCCCTCCTCACTGATCAAAAACTTATTAAAGTTCCACTTTACGCTGTAGTCGCCTAACCCATTTTGAGATTTTTGGGTCAACCATTGATAGACAGGATGCTGATTGTCTCCTTTTACATCTATGATAGTCGTCATGGGAAAAGTCACATGAAACTGCTCTGTGCAAAACTGCTTGATGGATGATTCGAGATCCAACTCTTGACCGGCAAACTGGTCACAGGGCATACCGATCACCACCAAAGATTCCTTATACCTCTCGGACAAAGCTTGTAACTCTTCATACTGGGGAGTAAACCCACATTTGGACGCCACATTGACGACCAACACTTTCTTTCCTTTGAAGGAAGAAAAGTCGATCTTTTGGTCACTGTCCAACATCGCGACTTTGAAAGAGTAAAAAGTAGATTCCATGGTCGTCGCTGAAAGGGTAATCAATAGAGTGATGAGTAGTGTTTTCATAAGACTAAAATAACGAACAAAAGATAACTGTGGTCCTGTGCTGCTCATTTTGTGACTGGTATTGTTTTGTTTTGACACTCAAGTCCAGAAATAGCCATTTTGAATTACTATCAAGACCTACTTTTATCTCTGTACTTGCTATATTTCCGTGCAAACAACGTATTACGCCTTTGAGACACTTCTTCCTCTTTATTGTCATCACTGTTATTAATCCTTTCTGCTCTCGGTCACAACCCGGATTACACAAAGTGAGCGTAACGGCAAGCCATTTTGTAATCTACGGCCAGACCAATGTCAACACATTCGAATGTGAAATGGATCAACGCTATGCCTCCGATCCTATCATGGTCAAAAGTCTATGGTCCAAAAACAGAATTACATTCGAGGGACTCAAACTTCGATTTCCACTCAATGATTTTGATTGTGGAGTCGAGGCGATGAGCAATGACCTAAAGGAAACACTGAAGAGCGATAGCTATCCCTATTTGTATCTTCAGATCAACTACATCCAAATCAAAGAAGGCAAGCAAGAAATTGAAAAGCTATCCGTCGTATCGTCCATAGACATCACATTGGCAGGCGTATCCAAGAAATACGAGATCAAAAACGGAAACGTGATCAATCACTCCGAAAGTTCACTGACGCTCACAGGACATGAAAATTTGGACATGACAGATTTCAAGATTGATCCTCCAGTAAAATTTTGGGGGATGGTCAAAGTAGATAGCCAACTCAGTGTAGGATTTGAGATCAAAATGGAAGTCATCAACTTATAACCTTGGCTAACTCTTACTAATGGAGTAAAGTACAATTAGGAATCATTTAGGCTTTATTCACTCGATTGATAAGGTAGCGTGGCCTTGTCTTATAGCATAACAAACAAAAATGATATATATCTTATTAGAAAAAGATATATATCATTTCAATATTAAGATATATACCAAAATCAAAAAAGATATATATCTTTTTTGCTAATCATAAGCACTTGTAAAGCTGAAGTTACTGTATGTGCCAGTCATAGTAAGGCACAAAACATGCAGAGATTCCTTTGCCCAACACTATGACACCTATTACCCCATGAATGCCATACCTCAATCGGTCTCATCATAGACCCAGCTGATACACAAGCGAGCAACATGAGTTTGATTTTGAATACCACTTCAAGGGCTTTTTTGACGGGTTTAGCATGCAGTTCGTTTGCCCTGCTTTTAACTCATAGGCCTTCTACATGAAAGAATCGAACACAGGAGATTTATAAGAAGACACAAAAGCCACCTCCAATAATTGGAGGTGGCTTACAACTCACCTAATCTCAACTCACATCAGAAAGCAATCGTAGCTTCGAGCATGATCCCTTTGAATTCCGCTCCTTGGTACAGCGTACCTTCATAGGCTTTGCCATCATATGCTTGATTGACATACTCTAGTTTGGTCATCACGTTTTCGGTCAAGAACCAACCGCCACCAACGTTGAATCTATTGATATCTATGTCTTGGCTGGCGTCAGTTTGCTTGCCTGTGATTTGGTTGTATCTACCTCCTACGTAAAACTGTTCTGTACCTCCGAATCGATACAGTGCTTCAGCACCCACTTGGGTAAACCCTCCACCAGCATCACTGTCACCATTGTTGATAAACTCAAGTACCCCAAAGAACTCTACACCTTTGTATTTGACGAATGGGTTGATCTGTACTGCTGTCTGATAAGCATACCCAGGGTTGAATCTACCCGCAAAATCACCTCCATCTAACACCTTAAAATAATTAGCACCTGATCTGTCACCAGCATAGAGATAGTCTCTCGTTCCTTTGTCATTGCTGCTATAAACAGATCCTGTCAATCTCAATCTGAGGTCATCACTCAATTGATTGTCATATCCCAATTTGCCATAGAGTACAAACCCATCATCACCAGGAGTTGGGCTTTGATTCAAACGACCATTGGTCATACCAATTACACCCAAGAATCCGCTGTGCTGTACAGTCACCTCTGCAAATGGCTCAGTAGTAAATGCATCCATGATGTAGTTGCCCACGAATGGATTAAATATAGTATTCGCATTGTCTGATCTTCTAAAGTGAGCGTCACCGTAGTTGATATCATCCATACCTACCTTGATGGTAGTGTACTGCATCACTCCACTCAAGAAGCCTGGTTGGATGAAATCTAATTTATCGATCTGAAGATACCCACCTTTGACATAGGCCTCAGTGTGGTGTCTAGAAGACAAATAGGTACGCATGTGTAATCTTAACCCATCATATAGCTGAACATCCATGTTCAAATTGGCACTCGGAAGGTTAAAATTGTTAGACAATTCTGCCAAAGAGTCTCCAGAATTGGTTTGGGTCAACCCTTGGAATTGCAGGTTAAAATCACCTCCGACTCGAACTTTCATTCCATCAAATGGCACATCATTGTCCTTGCTGGTCTCAAATACATTGATCCCGTTTTTGTCATTTTTACGATAGTATTGCATATCAGCTCGCTGAGCAGATACTGAGGTCACACCTAGGATGAGGGCAACAACTAATAGGCTATTGATAATTTTGGTTTTCATGATTGATATATTTAGAATCTTAGATTATTTAATGAGTAAAAATTGATATTGTATGGTGACCTGATCACCAGTCTGCATGGTACCAAACATGGCTGTCGGAGGCGTCACACCATATTCTGACATTTTGAGCGTCACTACGCCAGATATCTTGTAACCACCCGTGGTAGACTGTGATGCTGCATCGATTGTTATCCTTTTTGATTTACCTGCTATGGTCAGAGTGCCATCACCTTTTACATGACCATTCACAACCTTAAGGGTTTCTGCCTTGAAGTAAATCTTGGGGTGTTTATCAGCCTTCAATGCTTCATAGGTTTTGTCATCCATAATGGACTTTCCACTTTTGATGGACTTGACACTCACGGATACATCCAGATTGGTGACTTCTGTATCGTTCATGGTGCCGGTAACTGAAAACACTTCCGCTACGGATTCCCAATCATGGACGGAAGAGGTGCCTTGTACAACCAAGGTGCTCTTGGCAGGGTCTGCTTTGAACTGCCATTGATCGATTGTCAATGCAAATACAAGTAGTGATGTGAGTATTATTTTCATAGTTCGTCTGTTTTTGATGATGCTAAGGTAGAGGGGCAGCCATTCGATTGTCATGATCAAAATCTCATAAAAAAATGATCTTGATCACTTAAACCTGCCAACAAAAAAGCGACCTACACATACCTCTATTGGGTACATGTAGGTCGCTATTCTCAACCTAACCTTTTAAAATAAACGTATGAATTTACTCTCTAGCTATAGGGTATAGCTTCCACTGCTGATCATAATAGGGTGTTTGTGCATAAAACCATTGATAAATCAGATCGGGCGAATTGGCAAATACCTCCTCTTTCATTTTCTCTTCAAATTGTGATTTGAGTGCTGGATCAGATGCCAACATTTGTTTGGCCAATGGCTCCATCACATACTTTTCGATGTACTCGGTTCTAGAAAAAATAGAATGGAAGTACCCCCACTGCAAGAAACTATCCGGAGACTGGGGCTCCAACAATAAAGTCACCAATAAACCCAATGGCTGATCGGTGGTTACCCTAGCAGAGCCTTTGGAATAGGTGATAGTTTGACGACTGGTGCTGACCGTCACATCTTCTACTCTCACTTTCCCTTCAAATGGCCTAGCTGCATGTTTGTAATCTTCTATGCGATATTGTTCTACCTCTACTGTTTGGCTCTGTGTAATCACCTCGACCTGCACCCCATGCATTTTGAGCTTTTGGATGATATCCCCCCATTCTGCAGGGATCCAATATGCCTTGGCTCTACTCACTTGGGCGGTTACCTCATTCATTTTTCGCACCACTATTTTCTGTTCGATAGGCTTTCCAGTCCATTGGACATACTCTTCTCCTGTGATTTCGGACTTCAACTTGACAGACTCGATTCCTCGCAAATCCATAGAATCTGCCAAAGACTCACTTAGATCATAAGCCAATGCAACCGTGTCCAATCTCAAAGCTCTGTCCACACCAATGGCCTTGCTCAAGGTCTTTCCTTGGTCAGCCAATGTTCTCAAAGTTTGTTCTAGCAAAACGTAAGTCCCTAGGACACGCTGGTCATAAGGTTTGAGAGAATGATTCTCCACTAAAATACTGGGTGTATACCTCGATGCACCATAGGTCTCTGAAAAACGCGGACTAAAGGCAAATTCAGTGTTACCCTCGGAAAAATCTTCGTCATTGAAAGCAAACATCAATGGTCCAGGGACATGCCCATTCTCCTGCAAAGCTTGATCTACTGCAGGACGCAACGCTGACTTCAACCATTGGCTGATCTCTGGAGAATTGCTCTCATCGCCACCCCAGCCATAGGTGATATCGAATTGATAATCTGCACCATCTGTGACATGTAGATCTATGTACAAATCTGGATCATAGGTATTGATTACCGTCACGACTGCCCGTACTCCCTCAGTCTCCAACTTGCTGTAATCTCTGTTGAGATTCAAGTTTCTAGCGTTGGTTCTCCAGCCCATGGATTTAGGACCTCTTTGATTGACTCTGCCGTATTCGCTCACACTCTCGTGTCCATCTACGTTGAGAATAGGGATAAAAAGGAAATTCACCTTCTTGATCAAATCACCTTTGGATCCAAAAGCAATGTCACGTAGCAACATCATCCCAGCGTCTTTGCCATCGATTTCACCTGCATGGATTCCCGCTTGTACTAGCAACGTTGGCTTTGAAGATGACAGGATTTTTTCAGATGTGAAAGTCTTGTCACCAGAAGCAATGATCATTTGAATTGCACGACCTTGTGCACTGGTGCCGATGGTAATCATTTTTAGAACTGGTGAAGCATCGGATAACTTCTTGAACCAAGCCATGGTTTCCTCATAGTTGGGTGTCTCAGTCAGCTCGGATTTTTCACTCGCTGTAATCCAAGGATTGGATGGATCTGCAATCAATTGCTCACTGGCACCACTCCACGGCAACACTGGAGGCAAAATATCCTGACCTATCACTGGGTATAAACTGGTCGTAAATAGCAATAATAGGAAGCAGCTTTTTAGGTTTTGAATCATCATATTTGAGGTTATTTTGCCCAAACATACAAAGGAAACTGAAAGCAGAAAAGAGAAAACTTCGATTCTGAAACACAAGCAGATGAACCGCAGTCTGCGGCACATAGATCCTCCCATTACGCATGGTCTACCCGTGGTCTGTGGCACACAGACCACCCTAGCATAATGGCTTGTGACTCACAAGCCAAGGATCAACAGTACTATCTGATTCTATCAGCAGATTTGACCAATTGCTCATCCTTGCGAATAAACCTGTTGGCCAATGTATTGAACAACATCGCTGACACGAAAAGATAAAAACCAAACAGGTAATTACCTTGCTGCTCAGGAGCAATCATTTTTTCTCCTTGAAAAATAAAATAAACCGACAATCCCAATGCTCCTGCCATCACCAATGAGTTGAGCGCACCCAGTTTCATCTGCAAAAGACGGTTTTTATACTGCGAGATCGAATACAATGCGATCCCTGCCGCAATCAATGCCACCAAGGCAATGTAAAAAGTTGGTGTCTGTGCGATCAGCTGCTCCTCGTGCGTATCGATATCCACTTTGGTATGAGTCAACTCCATAACAGTCAGCTTTACCATTTCGCTTTTCGCTGGATCGACCTTGTTCCACAAGGGAAAGAAGGTCAAGGTGATCAAACTCGCTGCAACTAAGAAAAGAAATACGGATTGGATTCTTTGTATCATGATTGTGGATATTCAAATTTTCGGCAAAGCTAAGAAAAAGCACCTGATTATACACCCCAGGATTAAGCGATCTTTGCAGGACGCTCTGCCTCTTTGTCAAGCTTTGGATCTAGTGGTCTATTTCTGTTTTTCTTATCAGTGATGAGGTATTCATGGATTCTTGTTTTTACCTCTTTGGTGGATAGATTATGCTCAAACACACCATTTCGCGCAGTGGACAATTGTCCAGTTTCTTCTGAAACGATCACGACAAGAGAGTCCGTATTTTCGGACATCCCCAAAGCTGCCCTGTGTCTCAAACCATAACTCGCAGGCACATCGTCTCGCTCAGAGACTGGCAAAATACAACGTGCAGCTATGATCTTGTTGTTGTTGATGATGATGGCACCATCATGCAAAGGAGAAAGTTTATTGAAAATTGCGAGAATCAAACGCTTGGATACAATTGCTCCCAATCGATCTCCAGAGTCTGCAAAAAACTTTAGTTCTGAGTCCTTAGAAAAAACAATCAGAGCACCCGTATTGGATCCACTCATCGTTTTGATCGCATCAATGAGAGGCGTCAATATACTGAGGTAGCTGTCATCAAATTTTTCAGTCCAAAGTTTCTTGATATTCTTGAACACATTCCCTTCTTCGAAAATAGTAGTCTTACCGAGGATCAAAAGGAACTTTCTAATCTCCTGCTGAAACAAGATAATTACCGCGATGACTCCTACCCCCATGAACTGCCCCAAAATCAGACTCACCAATTCCATATCAGCAGCCTGTACGACCAAATAAATCAAGTATAGGAACAAAAAGCCCAAAAATATCTTGATCGCCACACTCCCACGCATCAGTTTGTACACCTGATACAACAGTATCGACACGAAGAAGATGTCGATCAAGTCGACCCATCCTACCTCTAAAAAACCTATATGAAATCCTAATACCACTTATCTATTCTTTATTTCTTGAAACAAGGTAATCGTCTCTTTGGCTTCCCTGACATCATGCACTCGCAGGATCGAAGCACCTTTCATCAAACTGGCCATATTCAATGCGGTAGTACCATTTAACGCCTGATCCGGCGTGCAATTCAGTGTCTTGAAGATCATCGACTTGCGAGATATTCCGCACAACATAGGTACGTCCAGCATCCAAAGGAGTTCCAGTTTGTTCATCAATTCAAAATTCTGCTCTCTTGTTTTGGCAAAACCAAAACCCGGATCGATGATGATATCTTTTACACCCTTTCTGGTAAGCTGACTCAGTTTGAAGTTAAAATAATCAATTATATCTGAAATGATGTCCTTATAATCAGTCATTTGCGACATGGTCTGGGGATTTCCTCGCATGTGCATCATGATGTAGGGTACATTGCGCTCAATCACCAGATCAAACATGCTTTCGTCCAATTCTCCACCAGAGATGTCATTGATGATAGACGCCCCCACATCCAAAGATGCTCTGGCAACCGTCATCCGAAACGAATCTATGGACACCACAGCCTCAGGAAAAGCCTTCACGATCTCACTCACCGCATGGGTTGCCAACTTCCTCTCTTCTTTCTCTGATACCTCTGCTGCACCTGGCCTACTAGAATAAGCCCCAACATCCAAAATATCCGCACCATCAGCGAGCATTTTCTCCACTTTGTGAAGCAAGTCTCGATTGGAACGAATCTGTCCCCCATCATAGAACGAATCAGGTGTCACATTGACTATCCCCATGATTTTGGGAATTGACAAATCCATCAACTGACCTCTGACATTTATAAACTTAGGTGTAGGTGTTGCAATCAAATTGATTAATTTTAGCCGCTAATAAACAAGGAAAATCAAGGATCATTGGAAGAACAAACCGTAAGCGAATATAGAGAAGTTATCAAGGCTTGTAAAGATATTTTCGAAAAGAAAACCAAGGACTATGGTACGGCATGGAGAATCCTGCGTAGCTCATCGCTGACAGACCAGATATTCATCAAAGCCAAAAGAATCCGATCGATTCAAGAAAAAGGATCGCAAAAAATACAGGAAGATATTGGCGGAGAATTCATCGCCATCATCAACTATTGCATCATGGCCATCTTACAAATCAGGTGGGAGGACGAAAATAGATTGGAAATCCCATATGAAGAACTGGAACCTCTCTATGACCAAATCGCAGACGACACCATGCATCTGCTCATGAACAAAAACCATGACTATGGCGAAGCATGGAGAGACATGCGTGTGTCCTCTATGACTGACATCATCCTGATGAAAATATTGAGAACGAAACAGATCGAGGACAACCAAGGAAAAACATTGGTCTCCGAAGGAGTAGATGCCAACTACCAAGACATGATCAACTATGCAGTGTTTTGTCTCATCAAGCTGGACACCATTTAGCATCATCTACCAACTCCCTAAAGCATCATCCGTAAGCAACTGTTCAGAATACATACTATGAAACACCTACATACAGTTTTAAGAGTTCTCGTGGGAGGGCTATTTATTTTTTCAGGTCTCATCAAGGTCAACGATCCTGTAGGCACCTCGATCAAATTAGAAGAATACTTTGAGGTTTTTGCAACGCAATTTGCAGGCTTCTTTCATCTATTTGTACCGCTTGCATTGCCTCTGGCAGTGATTCTAGTAGTCATGGAGGTAGTACTAGGTATCGCCATCATCATCAATTACCAACCCAAACTCACGCAATACACTATTTTGGGTCTCATAGTTTTCTTTACTTTCCTCACGGGATACTCTGCCATTACCAACACCGTGACAGACTGTGGCTGCTTTGGCGATGCAATCAAACTGACACCCTGGGAGTCCTTTACCAAGGACATCATTCTCTTGATAATGATTGTCGTCATTATGGTTTTGGACAAACCTAAAAAGGAAAAAGCCAATATGATGGAGCATGGTGTCATTGGAGCATCCTCATTATTATGTTTGATTTTGGCGTTCACAGCCATCAATCACCTGCCTTTCATAGACTTCAGAGCATACAAAATTGGCGCACATATCCCTACCAATATGCAACCTTCTGCGGATTTCATCTATGAATATGTGGTGAGTAAAGATGGAAAGGAATATACATTCAGCGAATACCCCAATGATCCTGAATATAAATTCGTCTCCATGACCCATGTCAATCCGGAGGCCGGTCCAAAAATCACAGACTTTGCTGTTTGGGATGACAATGGTGATTTTACAGAAGAGGTATTCAAAGGCAACAAATTATTCGTGATACTCTATGACGTGACCCAATCCAATCTGGAGGGCATAGCAGACATCAACACGCTCGTGCAATCACTCAATGGCAAAGTGGAAGTGTATGCACTGACAGCATCTGCCGCAGCGACCTACGAAGAATTTGCGCAGGCAAACAGCTTCAACATCAAATACTACTACACAGACGCTACCGTATTGAAGACCATTGCCAGATCCAATCCTGGTCTTTGGTTGCTACAAAATGGTACTGTCAAAGGAAAATGGCACCACAACGATGTGCCAAACTACTCAGAAGTATTAGATTTGCTGAAGTTATAAGAATATCAATATGAAATATACGCTACTTACTGTCAGAACCCTTGCTATCGCAACAATGATTTTGGCGATCTCATCTTGTGACAAAAATAACAACCTTTCTTTGTTTTCGGCAGCTGATGACGCACAATTAGGTGCTCAAGTAGCCGCCCAGATCGCAGATGACCCTACCAATTATCCTTTGTTACCTGAAACAGGAAATGAAGAAGCCTACGAGTACCTGCAAGCCATCGTCGACGACATCATGGCTACTGGCGAAGTGCAGTACAAAACAGAGTTTGCTTGGGAAGTGTACATCATCGACCAAGATGTACTCAACGCTTTTTGTACGCCAGGTGGGTACATCTATGTATATACAGGCTTGATCAAATACCTGGATAATGTAGATGACTTGGCAGGTGTGATGGGGCATGAAATGGCACATGCTGATCTCAGACACTCTAGTAGACAACTCCAAACCCAATACGGGGTGGGGACACTATTGAGCTTATTGCTAGGGGACAATCCCAATCAACTAGCAGAAATAGCTGCAGGACTAGCCAATGGAATTTCTTCTTTGCAATTTTCTCAAAAACATGAAAAGGAATCTGATGCAAGATCAGTAGAGTACCTAGCGGGAACCGATTATGCTTGCAACGGCGCAGCTTCTTTCTTTGAAAAACTATTGGAAGACGGCCAAGGGTCTACAAGCGGCTTAGAAGCATTCCTAAGTACCCACCCCTCTTCTGAGAGCCGTGTGGAAGACATCAACGAAAAAGCAGATGACCTAAACTGTGACAAAACCCTCAGCAATGACAACACCAATGGAATGTCCTATCAGGCATTTCAAGCTTTGTTTGACTAGTCAGAAGCTCTGCAGAGTCACTTATAAATAATGAAACATTCGAAAGCAGTACTATTCACTTGGCACTGCTTTTTTATTGAAGTTATATAAAAAAAGAAGTCTTAGATCAACACCTAATCAGAAATAAAATCCCCAGCATGGCCATCAGAGATTTTTCGTTATTGCCCAGTCATATACAAGACCTAATCTGAGAGTGTATCAAAAGTGAATATGGATAGCATTGTGATTACGACCTTTGTTCAATTCAGCTTACAATACTTCGTCATCAATTAACTGTAGATTCCATGGCTTTGTTCAGGTACGCGATTACTTTTTTATTGTCTGTTTTGATACTAAACTTCTCTGCTATCTTTTTGGTTTTGGCATCAAACACAAAGATCACTGCTGCTTCCTTGTGATTTTTCATGTAGTACAAAACCCCCATTTCCTCCAACTGTGGTTCGGTTTTTTTCTTGGTTTCACCATCAGTCACATCGTTGCTTAATACAACAATCTGCTTCCCTTCAGTATATTCATCTATCAATTGATGAATTCTTTGTCCATTGGCCTTGCAATAGGGACACCAAGTTGCCTCATTGATCACAATATACAAATCTGTTGATTGTGCATTTACTTGGCTCGAAAGCACAATCAACAAACAAAGCATTATTAATCCACTTTTCATCATCTCTATTTTATTAGTTCTCATATTACTAGTTGACTTATGTTGGTCAGTATTGAGAGTCTAACAAGTATTGAAGAAGAAAAAGTTCATCCACGACTAATTTTAAAGTACTTAATCGATCATCCAGTATTAACTTTCATCCCAATTATTATATAATCAATTTTCTTTGAACATTACTCGAATGACGAAAATGACCTGGCTCTACATCTTAATCCCCCTTCTTGTTTTGGGTATCTTTATAGTCACTGGAGCCAAAAGCCCAGACAAGTACAAATACTTGTTTCGAAACACCATTCTGAGTAAATCTCAAAAATTAGAATTGGGAGCAGTGCTGCGTGGACGAGTATATTACCCTCGCTACTTCTACATACCTACCCTCAAACAATACCTCGTCTATTCGGATGTGGACGAAACAGGGCCGTTTCATTCTAATAGACTCTACAACAATGATTGGGGCAAAGTACATGCGCGCTTGGACGAACAAGGCAATGTTTTAGAATCCTTCAAAACGGATTTGAGATTTTCGACCAAAAGTGGGTGCTTTTATGGCCCTAAAACTTACATTCCTTGGTTAGAAAGTGGTAAGATTGATCAGGTTCCCTATGACAGCATTTACAACGAAACATTTGAATTAGGTCAAAACGCATTCAATGCGTTGTTGATTGAATTGTATCAGCATGCAGATTACGTCGAGTACATCAATCTGAGAGCATCCAATGATGACTTGCATCAAGCTGCTGTGATTTTTAGGCGAGAGGGTAAGGTTGAGATCCTATTGTCAGGACTCAGAGACAGTCGTTTGAATTGCAATTTTCAAGAAAACAAAATGACCAACAATTTTGAGGACTATTACAGTCCTATCATGCGTGACGCAACTGCCTATGCGGATTCACCACCTCGCATGCAATTGATTGCCTTAGAAACCAACAACGACAATCCCTTTTTGTACTGGAGACGTTGGTTCAAGAATCCCTTTCGAATCGAGGCATACAAAAGTGAAGAATCTCAAGGGTGGGTTGGCATCATGGAATTTCACGGAATCCCAATTTATCTTCCTGAAGACGGATTAGGCTCTGCATATGTCCGCTTTTCAGTAAAAGGTGATCTCTTTAGATTCAAAGTATTGGACGTGTACAAAAGCAGCTTTTTGCCTTTGTACAACCTTGGCCTCCGAACCTTTCAGTTACCTGAATCTATCCGAACAGAGCACTCACTTACATTCATGGAGTCTGTACAAAACTCAGGTCAAAACCGACTTGGCGGTGGGGTATTTGTTGTCCGATCTAGTACCCAAAGTAATTCCTCCGCAGACCTGCCTTCAGGTCTTACAGAAGAACGTTTCAATACGCTACCCATCAATCTGCAAGAAGCATTGATGCACCCAGACAATGCTACGGATCTCATTATTCACGACAAAAGCATCTCAACATGGATTCCTGAGATAGAGCTCCTCAAAAACCTGAAACATTTGGAGCTAAACACGTCCATGACTGAAATCCCAGATGAGATTGCAAAATTCCCTCAACTTCAAGAATTGATCGTCCAGAACGGACAAATTCAACGTGTCTCTCCTCAATTGGCAACACTACAAAATTTGACACTCTTGGATCTTTACTCCAACAATCTGACAGCGTTTCCAGAGTGCATTCTACAATTGAAAAATCTTGAAAGACTAGATATTGGCTACAACGAAATCTCTAGTCTCCCTGCCGAAATCAGTGGATTGCATAGACTAAAAAATTTGGAACTGATATCCACCAACTTGAGCTCCTTGCCAGAGTCAATGATTGACATGAAGCAATTGTATATCTATGACGCAGGCAGCCTACAGAATAAACTCTCATCGGCTTATCAACACTTGTTTGAACTCAAATTTTCTAATGAACAGTAGAAGTACAAGATGTAGACGACAGGCACAAAAATATCCTTACACAATTGATATGTAAAAATGTGTTTCCTTTCGAACCGTACAGAGTCTGTATTACTTCTTTTGTGTGACTACATACACGCCACCAATCACGACAATAGCTCCCAATATCTGTCCCCAACTCAATGTCTCACCCAAAAACATCCAAGCCAAAACGATTGTAGAAACAGGGCCCAAACTAGCGATTACAGAGAAGTTGGGAGCACCGAGTATTTTGATGGCATAGGAAATCAAATAGGAAGGGATCACAGTAGAAAAAATTGCCATTGCCAAACTAAGCCAATACACCTGATGAGGGTAAGAAGTGAATTGAAAATCTCCCACCACAGCATAATGCAAACAGACACAAACACATGATACCATCATCGCCAACGAAGTAAATAAAGTAGACCCTAGCTGCGGGATCAACCAATCACTACCTACCAAATAGGAAGCGTAAGTCAAAGCACTTAATACAATCAGCCCCACACCAAGGAGGCTTGACAACTCCATAAAATTCGGTTCTTGATAGTACATGATTACTATCCCTAAGTAGGTAATCAAAATGGCCAAAACTTGAACCCTGGTGATTTTCCTTTTCAGAAAAACAGAAGACAAGACAAGCACGACAGTTGGGTATATAAATAAGATGATCCGCTCTAGACTTGCTTTGATATATTGCAAGCCTAGAAAGTCAAAATAGCTTGCTAAATAGTAGCCCAAAAATCCAAAGACAACAACAGATATGGCGATTTTGACCGTCAGTTTGCTTTTTAGAACTGACCAATTCAGCATGGCAACCAACAGGTAGAATGGCAAGGACAGCATCATCCTAAACAGCAACAGCGTAACGGTATCTACTTCATACTGATAGACCAACTTGACCATGACCGCCTTGGCAGAGAACAGCACAACGCCTAACATGGCAATCAAAACAGCAACCTTCTTTGTACTATACACACCCATATAGATGCGAAGTAAGTACTAAATAATTAATGCTACCATAATAACCTGTAAAACCATCAGTTTATTCCCCACTAATTAGCAGTTGCTTTGAGAGATAAAAAAAACTACATTTGTTTTTAGAGAAAAATTAAACTGAATCAGCCGTCAACAAGCATCAACCAATAATTAAAACGACAGACTAGCAGCATTTATGGATTTGTACGGGATTGTTGGATCACTGATCAGCTTTGGGCTAGTCGGTGTTGCAGCTATAATTTTTCAAAAATCAAAACGGGATCAAGCAATTGAGAAGGCACAACCATCTGTAGTCAGTGGTCATGAAAACACTTCTTACGAACATCTAAAACTTTTACTTGATCAGGCTCAAAAAGAAGCCAAGTTGGGCACCTGGAACTGGGATCTCCTCTCAGACACACTTACATGGTCTGATGAGATTTACCATATATTCGAATTCTCCAAACTCAACAAACCGAGTATTTCTCAAATCCAAAAAATCATCCACGAGGAAGATTTGGAAGAATACAATCATTCGATCAGCGAAATCATGCTGGGAAAATACCCTAGACGAATCCAGTATAGAATCCGAAATCAAAACAACCACATCAAGCATATCTCCGAAAAAAGAGAAATCATACGAGACGAAAACGGTCTCCCTATTCGTGTCCTAGGTACAACCCAAGACATCTCCAAACAAACCCAGACAACTGATTACCTATTTAAAACCAAGAGCAACTACCGTTTGCTCACTCAAACATTGCCCGTAGGCATATATCGATCCAACAAAAAAGGAGACATCCTTTTCGTCAACAAAAAGATGGTAGAGATGTTTGGCTTCTCTTCAGAAGAAGAAATGATGCAGAGTCAATGCCAGGACTTTTACCACAACCAAGAGTACCGTAGCAATCTCATCGACCAACTGGAAAACGACGGGATGATACTCGACTACAAAATCACCTTTCGTCGAAAGGATGGGTCCCTTTTCGTAGGGACAGAAAACGCACAAATCGAAGGAGATGAACTGCATGGTGTCATCCAAGATGTAACAGAACGAACCACCATCGAGGAAGAAAAAAATGAATTGATCTCCACCCTCCAGCGTCAAAATGAGGACATGGAACGATTTGCACACATCATATCTCACAACCTAAGGTGTCCCTTGGTCAATCTCGTAGGTCTGACACAAATCATGGATCGATCTACCCTCAGTCCAGACAACAATGAGATCGTAGACCTCATGGTGCTGTCGACCAACAACCTAGATATGATCATCAAGGATCTCAATAAGACAGTTTCGATCCGTGGCAAAAAACACGAACACTATGAAACCGTCAATCTCACCAAAAGTTTGGAACAGGTCAAGTTGGAGTTGAGAGAGAGCATTATAGACCATGGTGCCACTATCCTGAGTAATATCTCGATCACTGACGAAATACTGTCTATCCCAAGTTTCATCAACAACATCCTTTACCAAATTTTGGACAATGCGATCAAATTTCATGATCCCAACCGAGATCCAAAAGTTATGATCACATATACCTCCACAGACAAAACTGCGGAGTTTGTCATAGAAGACAATGGCATAGGCATAGACATGAGCACCAGCAAGGACAGGTTATTTAAGCTCTACGAAAAATTCTACCCCAAAATAACAGGACGAGGAGTTGGACTTTACATGACCTACAACCACATCAATGCACTCAAAGGCAGTATCCATGTCGACAGCCAATTAGGAGTAGGGACACGTATTCATATCAGCTTACCCAAAGATAACCACTGAGCCCTCAAGCATCCCATGACCTCCCATATCGAGCAGCGTGTGTTATTATTCGATGAACACCCCTATTTTCTTCGACCAATTCATTGGTACTCACAGCAACAAAGACCGCTCTCTTTCTTAATTTAGGTTTTTGGTTCAACCCAAACTCCGGTATTTTAACATTAAGCATGATAAGAAAGGCCATTTTCAATCGAAATGAGTACCATGAAACTATTGATCTATACCCTACTATGCGTCATTTCAATTTGCTTGCATAGCCATGCTAGTGAATTAACCCACACATCTATCTCTGGCCAAATCCTAGACAGTGAAACAAGAGAACCCTTGGCATTTGCCAATATCATCTATGGAAATCATGGGACGACTAGCAATATGGATGGGCATTTCGTACTCAATACCGATCACCAAAACAAAGAGACACGTCTCATCATCAAATACATCGGGTATGAGACAGCAACACTAACCTTGGAAGATGGCGGTACAGGACTAGTTATTGAGTTGAAACCTGAGTCTAAAGTTCTGGACGGAGTGACTATATATACCGCAGATGATGTGATCAAAGACGTCATTCACTTTCATCAAATCAATTATGAATTCAAAGACCAATTGCTACACAGCTACTACAAAGAATCCATCCAATCAGACGGTGATTACTATTACATAGCAGAGGGACTGTTCAGCATTTACCTACCCACGATCTATAGTGACAACAAACTCGCAGTGAGTGCGAGAAAAACGCGCAAAAAAGAATTCGTTTCGTTAGACACCGTCAAGATCCCCATGATCCAAGGGCATGTCACTGACATGGTAGATGGCTCAGCGCGTCGCAAGGGCAGCTTCCTAGACGCTGACTATATCAACAACTACAAATTCACCAAAGATGAAGTCACGACTTACGATGGAAGAGAAGTTTTCAAAATCACCTATGAACCTATCAACAAAAAGGCGACATCACAAGGGACGATTTTCATAGACATAGAGTCCAAAGCCATCATCAAAGCTGAATACTACCCCACCCTCGATCGACAAACATTCTGGACCAATGTCATGTGGACAGAAGAATACAAGGAGATTGATGGGACTTGGTATATCCACCGAGTCTCTTATCAAGGTGAATGGGAATACAAAAACAAAAAATATGCTTACGATGCACTGATGGTTGTCACGGATTTTAAAAACGTGAGCAAAAAACCCTACTTCAAAGACGAATTGACAGAAGACGCAGTTTTCTTCAAAGAAGCTTCGGTATTCTCAGATACTTTTTGGGCAAACGACACGCATCTAGAACTGACCGAAACCGAAAGGGTTTCCTTTGCCAAGAAGTAGCACTTACGCCCATTTGTTGACAGACTGCCAAGCCAATATGCTGCTATTTTTGACAGAATCTCTTTAATTTCCGCATTCAAAGAATTCTATACTTTTTTTCGATCTGTAGCGTGACACACAATATCTATCTCAATATTTTGGAATTGGAAGAGGGTGCATCCAAAACTGAGATCAAAGCAGCCTATCGCAGGTTATCCAAACAGTATCATCCCGACATCAATCGCTCGCAGGATGCCAAGGAAAAATTCATCGAAATCAACGAAGCGTATAAGTTCCTCATAGATGTAGGTCCCAGACCACAAACCATCACTTATGACCAACCAGACTATGGCTATGATCCACAGGTTGCCGCCTATCAAGAACGCAGGCGTCAGGCTCGTGAATATGCTAAGCAAAGGGCACATGATGCCATACGCAGACAAAGTGAGTTAATTAAATACTTACTGAGAGTCTTTAACCTAGCGTCTATTTTGATGCTTGCATTCAATATACTGCTGGAGATAGACAGCCATCTGCCTCTGCAAGCAGATGACCATCACATCGCAAACTACAGTCCCAAAATAGGTGGCAATATACATAGCAACCCCTCCTATGACTTGATTTTCTTTGAAGACTTCACCATGAAATTTCCAAAACACGAATTGAAGAAAATCGTCCTACCCCCAGTCGTCACTGTTCACAAATCTTTGATCTTTTCCATTCCAGTGTTGATGGATGCCAATATCGGCAATCATCTCGTTCGATTCAAACAAGAATACAGTCTGGTGGCTTTTTTCAATCTATTGGTCAAATTGGTATTCCTATCCTTTCTATTGTACCGATTTGTATTCAAGACTTTGGATACCCAACTGTCGATGGCGATTTTGATTACTTTCTTCTACCTATTTGAACTGATGATTTTCTTCTCTTAATCTCCAATTCATGAGACATGGCTTATACCTTTGCCATTCTGCTTCCAACAGCCCATGAACCACAACTTGTTTCAGGATAATCATTTTCTGGATTTTCATACACACCACCTGCGCCATGTGGATCGTGATGATGTGACAGAAATCGTCTCTATTCATATGGGTAAAGAACGGGCGCACCAATATTTCACCATAGGCATACACCCCTGGTGGATCGAACAACTCCTCACCTCGACCCAATCCGACGAACTCAAACTACAACTCAGCGATCCTCACTGTCTCGCTATGGGTGAGATCGGACTAGACAACACCAAAGGCCCTTCGCTTAAAATACAAACAGAGCTATTCAAGAGCCTTTTGCATCTAGCCGAAGACCTCAAAAAGCCTGTCGTGATTCATTGTGTGAGAGCCTTTGATCAACTCATCAAAATCAAGAAAGAATTTCCTCTCATCCCAAACTGGTGTGTACATGGCTTTGGCAGGCATGCGATTTTGGCTCGACAACTCGTCGACCAAGGGTTTTATCTTTCGCTCATGCCTAACATGCCTTCTTCCAAATATGAAGACATTATTAAATCTGTACCCTTGGATCGCATATTTTTAGAAACAGACAGCATGCCCGATGTGAACATCGAAGAAATATATTTTCGGATATCGAAATTGTCAGGTATAGAAATTTCTGATCTTTGCCGTCAATTGAATCGCAATGCAAGAGAATTTTTCAAAATATGAGTGATTGGTTAGAGAGAACGGAATTATTGATAGGTAAAGATGCACTCAACAAACTAAAACAAGCGCATGTATTGGTTGTGGGACTGGGGGGAGTGGGCAGCTATGCCGCAGAAACGCTCGTACGTGCGGGACTGGGTAAAATCACCATCATAGATGGTGACGATGTAGACCCCACCAACAAGAATCGTCAACTTCAGGCATTGGACTCTACCGTGGGACAACAAAAAGCACATGTATTGAAAGAGCGTTTCCTCGACATCAATTCAGACCTTGAGATTCGTGTCCTCGATGCCTTCATGGAACCAGATGCCATGCATTCATTCTTGCTGGAGAATCAATTTGATTTTGTCATGGATTGTATCGACAGTATCAAACCCAAGTTGTCCATGATTCTGATTTTGCGTCGGATGAAATTCAAGTTCATCTCCTCCATGGGTGCTGGAGGAAAAATGGATCCCTCCAAAATCCGCGTAACCGATGTATTCAAAACCACAGAGTGCAAGTTTGCCCAGCAAGTCAGAAAAATGCTCAAAGCCAAAGGCATAGACAGAGGAGTCCTATGTGTGTACTCTGAAGAGATCCAACCCAAACACGCACTCAAACTCACTGATGGCACTCATTTCAAAAAGTCCTTTTACGGTACCATCTCCTATATGCCAGCCATGTTTGGGATGACTATGGCAGCAGAAGTGATCAAGCGGATTACCGCCAACCAATAATACTAGAAGTTGACCACTACTATTTGCATCGAAAACAAACCACCAGATTTTCGATCTAGTGGTCTATTTCTACCATGCTGAAAATTTACTCCTCTTCTCACTGCTTTACCTTTACCCTACCAAAAGTCATTGCCTTTCTCAACCTGCATGTCATTGTATTTTTGGATAAAAAGGCTATCCAATTCTGGAGAATCTTTGTACTTGCTACGTAACTCTGTCAACTTGATTTGGAGTTCTTTCACTACATCTGCATAAGCTGGGTCGTCATAGACATTGTTCATTTCATTAGGATCATCGAGGCGATCATAAAGCTCCCATTCATCAATATCGTAGTAGAAGTGCACCAATTTATATTCCTTGGTCACGATACCATAGTGTCGCTTGACCATGTGTACGCTAGGGTATTCATAGTAATGATAGTACACAGCCTCCCGATCCCACTGCTCTTTGTGGCCTGTGAGCAGAGGCATCAGACTCTCGCCCTGCATGTCACTAGGCGCAGAGATACCAGCTGCCTCCAATAGTGTCTGCGCAAAATCTAGATTTTGCACCATTTCGTTTTCAACCGTGCCTGCAGCGACTTTGTCAGGCCATCTGACCATCAAGGGTGTTTTGAATGACTCGTCGTAGATAAAACGCTTGTCAAACCAACCATGATCACCCAAATAAAAACCTTGGTCGGAAGTATAAACCACAATGGTATTTTCAGCCAACCCGCTTTCGTCGAGGTAGTCCAACACCCGTCCTACATTGTCATCCACAGAAGAGATGCAGGCCAAATAGTCTTGCATATAGCGCTGATATTTCCATCTCATTTTTTCCTCCTCAGTCATCATGGGCCAGTGCTGCTCAAAGTAGTCATTGATCGAGTCCAACACGACATTATATTGTGCCTTTTGTTCATCTGTCGCTCGTCCAAATGGTCCATAAAATCCATTTTCGAACTCTTCGACCTTAGGCGTGACTTTATCTCCCATTT